>JABDJG010000452.1 GCA_013002595.1 Hyphomicrobiales bacterium
AGATCAAGATCGTAGATCCGTTGCAGCAGGCTGTATTCATTCTGGATCGAGACCACCCGTGGAAGATTGTGCTCAGCGGCGATCTGGAGGAATTGTGAAGTCCCCCAGCAGCTCTCGTTCGACAATCCGATTGTCCGGATCTTGCCGGCGTCAATCAGCTCGTTAAGACACTCAAGACAGGCCTGAATATCGGCCCGGGTGTTTTCCTTGTTCTGCTTTGTCGGATCGAATGTCCATGACTGCCGGAAGTGATAAGAGCCGCGATTGGGCCAGTGCAACTGGTACAAATCGATGTAATCCGTCTGCAGCCGCTTCAGGCTGTCCTCGACAGCCCGCGTAATGGTCGCGGGCGAGATCGCGGCGCCATCGCGTATCCATTTAACCCCCTCGCCCGCCACTTTCGTGGCGATGATGGCTTCATCACGCTTGCCTGACGCCTTTAACCAGGTGCCGATAACCTCTTCCGTGCGCCCTTGCGTTTCAGCCGAAGTCGGGTTTACCGGATACATTTCGGCCGTATCGATGAAGTTCACACCCTGATCAAACGCATAATCGATCTGCTGGTGACCTTCGGCCTCCGTGTTCTGGGTACCCCAGGTCATCGACCCGAGACAAATGCTGCTAACCTCAATATCCGTCCTGCCAAGTTTGCGGTATTTCAAACGTCCGGCTCCTGAATTGCCCTGATAATCCATACGAAAATAGTCCGCGTTTCTCGCACAACGCATGGTGACGGACAAGGCAAACTACGCGACCCCATCAGGTCGCCGGCATAGCTCGCCGCGCAAACCGGCGATGCGGAACATTCCGGGCGGCAATGACCGCCACGACTGCTCGAATATTTTTGATTCTCAACTGATCTGTTGCCTGTTAGTCTGCGTCGCATGAATGTCAATCAGGACGAGCATTATGGATACAGTCAAATTCACCCAGATGAAGGATGGCAGCCGCGAAGACTACGAAATGCTGCACAAGGTGGAAGCGCCATACCTGGCCGGCACAGCCGATAGATTGTTGCGCGAATTGCGCAAACAGGGCGAGGAAGCATTGCCCGGTTACAAGATAACCCGGCTTGAACATGCTCTGCAGTCCGCCACCAGGGCATATCGCGAGGGCTGTGACATTGATTGGGTGGTGGCCGCTTTGCTGCACGATATCGGCGATGGCCTGGCGCCCCAGAACCATGACAGGTTCGCGGCGGAAATTCTGCGCCCCTTCCTGCGCGAGGAGGTCACCTGGGTCGTCGAACACCACGGCACGTTCCAGATGGTGTATTACGCTCACCATTTCGGCTGGAACCAGTACGAGCGCGACAAATACAAAGACAGCCCGCATTACCAGGCCTGCATCGATTTCTGCGAGCGCTGGGACCAGGCCTCGTTCGACCCGGATTATGATTATGAGCCGCTCGAGTTCTTCGAACCCATGGTCAAGAAAGTGTTCTCGCGCAAGGCCTATGACCCGGCCGTTACCCAACCGGGAGTTGCCAGAGGCATCCCGCCGCTGGCTTCCGCGGCGGCTGAGTAACCAGAGCGGCTGAAACGTCGGTCAAGCGCTCTGATATTTGCGGGCGAGATCTGCAATAGTGAGCGGTGCTTCAGGGTTGTCGGCACCTTTTGCCGCGGCCATTTCTTTTGCCTTCTCCCTGAGATCCACGATGTTCCTGTCGATTTTGCACCGGGCCAGGCAGCCAAGCAGTTCATCCACGTTGACCGGCTTGATCAGATAATCGCTGACGCCGGCCCGCTCGGCCTGCTGGCGGAGCTCTTCGGTCGTATCGGCACTGACACCGATAATCGGTATGGCTGCCAGTCCTTTGATGCGCTCATGCGCACGGATAGCCTCTATCGCGGCAATACCGCTCATGACCGGCATAGCCATGTCCATCATGATCACATCGTAGGCGGCCGAGTTGGCGATATACTGGAGAACAGCCTCACGTCCGTCCCAAACGCCGGTTACATCGTACAGACCATCTTCCAGAATTTCCACGAATACCTCGTGGTTGACCTGGTTGTCCTCGGCCAGCAGCACGCGCGCCCGTGATCCCTGATCCTGCTGATTTTTGCCGTCGATACTGGCTGCATCGTCAATCTTATCAGCGGCATCATTCACGTCATCAGCGATTGTCTCCGCAACCGGCGGTTTTGCCTCCAGGCAGCGCGCAATCGTTATTGCCAGGAGATCAGGTTGCAACGGCAGTACCAGGAAATGGTCCATGCCTGCAGTGATGCATGCCCTGCAATCAATGGTATTTGTACCCGCCGCCACGCCGATGATTGGAAGATGTTCTCCAGTGTCTGCCTCACCGCTACGAATGGCGCCGGTGACTTCCAGTCCTGAGATCCTGGGCAGCTCTACATTCATCACCATCGCCCGCGGCACCAATGAGCGATACAGGCTGAGTGCCTCTGCGCCATTGCGCGCAATCCTGAACTTGTAACCAGCCTCCTCCAGAACGTCCGACAGGATCCGCTGGATTTCCTCTCTGTCCTCTGCGATCACCAAGTCAATCATGCCCGCCGATTTACCCGTAGGTATAGGAGGCGCACTCGGTCTGGCCCGAGGCGGCTGCGACATGGGTTCAGCTTTTGTCAGCGCCCCACCGGATGGAACCATGTCGGTTTGTGGTTTGATTTGCTTCAGGATCTCGCCAGGCTCACTTGCATTGCCCGAAACGTCATTTGCATAGGTAGTAATAAAGCCGCCATCCGGCAGAAGACTGCGTTTCACCGCAATGATATCGCCGCCCACACCGGTGTATTTGAATGATTCCGCTCTGACTGAGCCCGCCGCCTCCAGCCGCTCGCGCACCATCTCTTCGACATCGCCCTCGCCGAAATCCCCGCGCACGGCGTTGAACCGGATGAGGGTTTCAAGGGTCAGCCCGGGCTGGATCAAATCGGCAGGAAATTCCAGGATCTCACAGGCTTGCCGGTTAATGGCAACAATATTCAGGTCACCATCCACGACACAGACGCCCACATCGACATGATCGAGAAGCGAACCCATCAGCGCCGAACCGGCAAGGTTCTCGATTATGTAGACACCACTACCAGCAATATCCGCCGCGCCCATCAAAGACGATTCCCGTGAATTTCAAGGCCTCAGTGTATGGTCAGGCGTGGTTAACAAAGGGTTACCGACGCTGGCCACCACACCCTACGGTGCGCGCATGACCAGGACCATTGTCGCATGGGCATCTTGCTGGCCGGCATTGCGAATACTGTGCGGGCGATCACCGGCATAGCGGATGGACTGTCCGGCCGTAACCCGCCGCACTTCGCCGCCAACGGTTATCTCAAGTTCACCTTCGATGATGAACAGATGCTCCACGCAACCCGCCTGATGTGGCTCTGATTCCAGGATGCCGCCCGGCCTGGCATGAAAATCATACCATTGAACATATTCGACAAGATCGAGCGCGCCTATGATGGCCAGCGTGCACAACCCGTCTTCGCTTTCCAGTTTGGGAATGCCCGAGCGCCCCTGATGCTCGAAGAAATTCTCACCGGCATCGGACTTCAGGACCTCGCCGATCGTTGTGTCGAGCGCCCGCGACAACCGCTCAACGGTGCCGATTGTCGGGTTGGTCTCATTGCGCTCGATCTGCGAGATAATCGATTTCGCCACCCCCGACTGCTCAGACAATTCGCCCAAAGACAGTTTGTAGGCCTTGCGTAGCCGCTGGATCGTCTTGCCAAGCGCCGGGGTGACGTCACTGTCTAAATTGTGATTGCCCTTACGGACACTGCGCATTGACATCTTGTCGTTCCTTAATTAATACATACGTTCGTTATAACGAACAAACAGCCGAAAACCACTGAAACCGACGACTATAAACCTCTAACTGCCTAAAATAGCAAGACAAACATGAATTCCCGGTTACCGGTCTGGTTGTTTCTTTGGACGAACACGTTAGGAATGCGAGTGAAAAATGGGCGTCATCCACATCAAAGATCACCACGGTGGCCTGCATAAGATCGAAGCAATCGAAGGCTGGCGCGTCATGGAGATCATCCGCGGACACGGCTTTGCGATCAAGGGATTGTGCGGCGGTGCGTGTGCATGTGCAACCTGCCATGTCTATGTCGAGCCACTGTGGAGCGAAAAGATCCATCCGGCCCGCGACGACGAAGAAGCGATGCTCGATGAAGTCCCGACCGTTGCCGACAACTCGCGCCTGTCCTGCCAGATCATCTACACCCCCGAGCTTGATGGCCTGACCGTAGAGCTTGCCGATGCCGCCTAGAAGGGTTTGTCATGCGTTATTTCCCGATCTTCATTGATCTCGATCCCGGCAACACGGTCCTGGTCTATGGCGGCAGCGAGGATGCTGCCCGCAAGGTGCGCTTGCTGCTCAAGACCGGCGCTGCCATCAGTATCGTTGCAACGAGCCTCAATGACGAACTCTCAAAGCTGGTTCGAGACGCCAGGCTGACCTGGATTGCAGCCGGCTTCCGCCCAGAACAACTGAGCGGCAGGCCCCGCGCCGTCTTTGCCGCCTGTGGTGACGACACCAATGCCCTGGTCTCGCGCGCCGCCCAGAACCACAACATCCCCGTCAACGTTGTTGACCGCGCCGACCTGTCGACTTTCATCATCCCGGCAATTGTCGACCGGGACCCGCTGGTCGTTGCCATCGGTACAGAAGGCGCCGGGCCTGTTCTGGCCCAGGGCGTGCGCTCCCGCATTGAAGCCATGTTGCCGGCAGCCGTCGGCGGACTGCTGGCCCGCGCGGCGGTATTGCGCCAGACGGTCGCCAACATCATCCCGGCCGGCCCGGCCCGGCGGGCCTTTTGGGACAGGTATTTCTTCGGGGCGCCGCGTGATGCGTTTCTGGCCGGTGACGAACCTGGCTTCGCTGATGCGGTCGAGCGGCAACTTGCGTCGCCGGACGAAACGACCGCCGCCGGTCGCATTTCACTGCTCGATGTTTGCGAGGATCCAGAACTCCTTACCCTAAAAGCCCACCGCCTGCTGTTGGAAGCCGACATCATCGTTCATGACCGGTCGGTTGCGCCTGGCGTGCTTGAATTTGCCCGCCGCGATGCCCGGCGCCAAAGCGTCGATACTTCGATCTGGGTGCGCACCCCTGACCACCATCTGCGCACCGCTGAACAGTTGTTAAAGCAAGCCGGCGCCGGCCGCCGCATCGTCCGGCTATATGACGCCAATGCATCGGCGCTCGATGCCGAGCTCACCGTGCTTGGCGCGCACAACACCACAAACATTGCCATCGATCACATCCGCGCAGCCCCCGATGAACACACCTGGGCCCCCCTGATCGATGGCCGGACCGTGGACGGCATAACCCCATGGAGGTTGGCATCATGAACGCAATTGAAACCGGAAAAGCCCTCACCGGCAATCGCCTGTCAGACGGAGAGGTCGTGTTCCTGACCCGCTCCGGCGCCTGGAGCGTCTCGATCGATGAGGCTGTGATCGCGCTCGAGCCGCAGTCAGAAGCAGCGCTTGAAAGGCGCGGCGAGCAGGCTGTTGCCCACAACGTCGTCACCGAGGCCTATCTGATCGGCGTTGAACGCTCACAGGGCCGCGTCCGCGCGCTGCATATCCGCGAGCGCATCCGCGCCACCGGCCCAAGTGTGCGGCTAGATCTTGGCAAACAGTCCCAAGGCACCGGCGGCGGCTTTGCCCCCCAATCGTAACGATGCAATCGTAAGGAAGCAGCCCGATGTACCGCTACGATGAGTTCGACCATCGCTTCGTTTCAGAGCGTGTCGCCCAGTTCCGCGACCAGGCCGCGCGCCGTCTTTCCGGCGAGCTGACCGAGGACGAGTTCAAGCCCTTGCGGCTGATGAATGGTCTCTACCTGCAGCTTCACGCCTATATGCTGCGCGTTGCCATCCCCTATGGCACGCTGTCAGGCAAACAGATGCGCAAGCTTGCCGATGTTGCCGACAAGTATGACCGCGGCTATGGCCATTTCACCACCCGCCAGAACATCCAGTACAACTGGATCAAGCTGGAAGAGACCGCCGACCTGCTGCAAGAACTGTCCGAGGTCGAGATGCACGCCATCCAGACGTCGGGCAACTGCATCCGCAACGTGACGACGGACCATTGGGCGGGTGCTGCCGCCGACGAACTGGCCGACCCGCGCCCGGTTGCCGAATTGTTGCGGCAATGGTCAACGTTGCACCCTGAATTTTCTTTCCTGCCGCGCAAGTTCAAGATCGCTGTCACCGGTGCGCCCAACGACCGGGCCGCCGTCAAGGTGCACGATATCGGGCTGCGCATGCATCAAAACGATGCCGGCGAGCGCGGCTGGGAAGTGATTGTCGGCGGTGGCCTGGGGCGCACGCCCCTGATTGGCTATACGGTGCGGGAGTTTCTCCCAGAAACCCAATTGCTCTCGTATCTGGAAGCCATCATGCGGGTCTATAACCTGCATGGCCGCCGCGACAACAAATACAAGGCCCGCATCAAGATCCTGGTGCATGAACTGGGCGAGGAAAACTTTCGCGCCGAGGTCGAGGCCGAATTCGCCCGCCAGAAAGAACTCGACGTCGAAGTTGAAAGCCGTGAGCTTGAGCGCATCTCGAACTATTTTGCCGAACCGGCGTTTGAGACCCTGCCGCGGTTGTCGACCGGTTATGAGGCCGCCCGCGCCGGCGACCCGGCCTTTGCCCAGTGGGTGCGCTCTAACATCGCTGCCCACCGCAAGGACGGCTACGCCATCGTCAATATCTCGCTCAAACCTGAAGGCGGCATCCCCGGCGATGCAACGTCCGAACAGATGCGCACCGTTGCCGATCTCGCCGAGCGTTTCAGCGTCGAAGAGATCCGCGTCAGCCATCACCAGAACCTGGTCCTGCCGCATGTAAAGCTCGATGACCTGCATGAGGTCTGGAAGGTGCTCGCCGCCAACGGACTGGCATCGGCCAACATCGGCAAGGCCGGTGACATCATCGCCTGTCCCGGTCTCGATTACTGCACGCTGGCAACCGCCCGCTCGATCCCCATCGCCCAGACCATCTCGCGCCGTTTTGCCGACCTCAACCGCCAGCATGAGATCGGACCTTTAAGGATCAACATCTCCGGCTGCATCAACGCCTGCGGCCACCACCATGTCGCCCACATCGGCATTCTCGGCCTGGAAAAGAAGGGCGTCGAGTACTACCAGATCACGCTTGGCGGTTCCTCGGCCACCGATGCCTCGATCGGCACCATCCTCGGGCCCGGCTTTTCCGGCGATAAAGTGCCCGATGCCATCGAAACCATCGTCAACACCTATTTGAACCTGCGCCAGGGCGGGGACGACAGCTTTCTCGATGTCGTGCGCCGGCTCGGCCATCAACCTTTCAAGGAGGCCCTTTATGCCCCTGCTTAAAGACAATGACTTCATCGACGACACCTGGCAACGCCTGGATGACGGCGCCGCCATCCCGGCAACCGGCGATATCCTCGTCAGCCTTGCCCGCTTGCTGGCCGACTTCGGAAAACTGTCGAACCGTGACGGCCGCCTCGGCGTCGAATTTCCCAATGAAGAGCGCCCCGGTGTCCTCGAAAGCTTCCTGCCGGACCTGTCATTGATCGCCCTCACCTTCCCCAAGTTCGCCGACGGCCGCGCCTACTCGCAAGCCCGTCAGCTTCGCCAACTCGGCTACGATGGCGAGTTGCGCGCCATCGGCGATGTCCTGCCCGATCAGCTGAGCTTCATGCTCGAAACCGGGTTTGATGCCTTTGAGGTGACCGAAAGGTTCCCCGAAGAGGCCTGGGAGCAGGCCGCCTCAAGCATCAGCCTGACCTACCAGTCCGCCGCCTACCAGCCCCGCCGCCTGCACGTCTGGCGGCTGCGCTGGGCGCGGGATGAGGGCGTTTGAGGCGGGTGTTGCGAAGGCGTTGGACAATTCGCCGCGATACGCTTGACATCCGTCACCCCGACTGAAGTCGGGGGTCAGTGCCACACGCCAAGTCTCTGCAAATGCGCCCTGGAATCCGACTTTCGATGGGATGACCGCGGGATGGGTTAGGCGTTTAGCGCCTGCTGGAGATCCGCGATCAGATCGCCCGCATCTTCGAGTCCGACCGACAGGCGCACCATGCCCTCGGTGATGCCCATCGCATCGCGTGCCTCCTGGCCGATGTTGCGATGCGTCGTCGAGGCCGGGTGGGTCACCAGGCTTTTGGCATCGCCCAGGTTGTTGGAGATGTCGATGATCTGCAGGTTGCGCAGGAGGTTGAAGGCGGCCTTTTTACCGCCGGCAAGCTCAAAGGTGACCATGGTGCCGCCAGCGGTCATCTGCTGCTTGCACAGTGCGTGTTGCGGGTGGCTTTCAAGGAACGGATATATGACGCGCGCGACACCCGCCTCGCCTTCCAGAATGCCGGCGATCTTGAGCGCTGCCTCGCATTGCGCCGTGACGCGCAGTTTCAGCGTTTCCATGCCCTTGAGCAACGTCCAGGCGTTGAACGGCGACAGGGACGGGCCGGTGTGGCGCAGGAAGGGTTTAAGCTGTTTTTCCTTGAACTCGGTCGTCGACATGATGGCGCCGCCGAGCGTGCGGCCCTGGCCGTCTATGTGCTTGGTGCCGGAATAGACAACAACATCCGCGCCGTATTTGAGCGGCTTTTGCAGGATCGGCGTGGCGAAGATGTTGTCGACCACCAGTCTGACACCCTTTTCCTTGCCGATCGCGCTCACCGCAGCCAGGTCGAGAACCTCAAGCGTCGGGTTCGATGGCGTCTCCAGGAAGAACAATTTGGTCTTGTCGGTCACCGCATCGCGCCATTGGTTCGGGTCGTCGCCATCGACAAGCGTGAACGAGATGCCGAACCGCGGCAGGATGTTGGTGATGATCTGGTAGCACGAGCCGAACAGCGCCCGTGACGAGACGATGTGATCGCCGGCCTCAAGCTGGCACGCCAGGGCGCCGTAGACTGCGGCCATGCCGCTGGCAACGCCGTAACAGGCCTCGGCGCCTTCCAGCAGGCGCAGGCGTTCTTCGAACATCGTGACGGTCGGGTTGCCGTACCGGGCATAGACGTAGCCGTCTGCCTCGCCGGCAAACCGGGCTTCGGCCGTTTCACCGTCGGGATAGACAAAGCCGGAATTGAGGTACAGCGCTTCTGAGGTTTCGCCGTGTTGCGAGCGGTCAAGACCGCCGCGCACCAAACGGGTTTCCTCCGCCCAGCTTTCAGGGTTTGCCAGTTTGTTGCCCGGCTTCTTCAGCATCAACCTTGCACCCACGGTAGACCGTCGTGTTTCCAGCCATTGACGTTGCCGCGATGGCCGTTCTCGTCCTTGTCGCCCTCAAACCCGGTCGCAACGTTATAGCAATTCTCATAGCCCGCCTCGGTCAGCGCGCTGGCCGCCGCTGCAGAGCGCACGCCTGACCGGCATAACAGGAAAATCTGGGTGTCCCTGGGCAGGTCGGTAGACGCGAAATGTTCAACGAAGCTTTCATTGACATGCATCTCGGGAAATACCTGCCAGGACAATCGCATCAACCGCTCCACGACCGGCCCGCCGACATAGGCCCATTCGGCCTGTGTGCGCACATCGATCATCACCGCATCAGGATCTTCCTGCATTTTCTGAAAAGTCTCTTTGGGACCAAGGTCTGCCTTGTACATTGTGCTATTCCGTCTGCATCGCTGGCAATTTCACTGTTCTTTATAACGAACAATCGTTACTTATTCCATACAAATGTCGAAACCCAAAGCACAAATGGATTAGACAGCGACGTTGAATGATGGTCAATTCGCGGACACAAAAGCTGGCTCCCCAGCAAGGCGCACACTGGACCTTACAGACCCCCGTCTTTTAAGCGACATGTGATGCTGTATCGCGTTTCATCGGAGGAAACAAAAGGTGGCAAAGCAACTTCCCAGCCATGCAGATGTGGTGATTGTCGGTGGCGGCATTATCGGCTGCTCGACCGCGTACCATCTGACCAAGATCGGCATCACCAATGTCGTGTTGCTCGAGCGCAAGCAGCTGACCAGCGGCACCACCTGGCATGCGGCGGGCCTCGTCGGCCAGCTGCGCGCCACCCGCAACATGACCGAACTCGCCAAATACACCTCCGAACTGATGAAGGGTCTTGAAGCCGAGACCGGCCAGGCCACCGGTTTCAAGCAGAACGGCTCGATTTCGGTTGCCCTGAGCGATGCGCGGCTGGAAGAATTCACCCGCGGCGCCTCCATGGCCAAGAACTTTGGGCTCGAGGTCAATGTGATCGCCCCCGGAGAGATCAAGGAGCGCCTGCCGCATCTCAACATCGAAGGTGTTACCGGTGGCGCCTTCCTGCCCGGCGATGGCCAGGTCAACCCGATTGACGTGACCCAGGCTTATGCCGCGGGCGCCCGCGCCGGCGGGGCCAGGATCTTTGAGAACACCAAAGTCACCCGCATCCTGAAGGACGACAAACGGGTCACCGGCGTTGAGACCGCAAACGGCACCATCACAGCCGACAAGGTGGTCATCGCCGGCGGCATGTGGTCGAGAGACCTTGGTCGGCAGGTCGGTGTTCACCTGCCGCTGCATGCTGCTGAACATTTTTACGTCGTCACCGAACCGGTTGCCGAATTGCCGGCCAACATGCCGGTCACCCGTATTCCCGATGAATGGGCCTACTACAAGGAAGATGCCGGCAAACTGATGCTCGGCGCTTTCGAACCGGTCGCCAAGCCATGGGGGATGGATGGCATTCCCGAAGATCACGAGTTCGAGACATTCCCTG
>JABDJG010000447.1 GCA_013002595.1 Hyphomicrobiales bacterium
CCCTAGTAGGATTTGACAGGATTGGCCCATCTTCAGGGGTGTTCGTCGTCGAATATGCCAGCATGTCCTTCCTCCTCACACCCCAAAATCTGAACCAATCCTGTCAAACCAGCACCACAACTTGAACCTCAACAGGCCCTAATCTTGCAGCGCCTCCCACATTTCCTTGTCGCGCGCTGCCGTCCAGATGCGCGGCGTTTCGACATCGCGCGCCTCGTCATAGGCCCGTGACACATTGAACGGCAGGCAGTGTTCATAGATCGCGTAGTCGGCGAACTTGGCATCACACTCGGCCCGGCAGGCATCCCAGGCATCTTTCAACGAACCGCCGCCAAGCGCCACCCTGGCCACCGGGCGATAGGTTGACTGCAGGAAATCCTCAGTCAGATCGAGCGCTTCGTTGACCATCGCCTTACCAACCAGTGCATCACCGCGCCCGGGCGCAATGGCATCGACATCCCAGGCGCGAACCGCATCGAGTGTATCGGGCCAGTCGTGATAGTACGCATCGCCGCAATAGCACGCCGATTTGTATTCAACGATATCGCCGGTGAACATCACGTTCTGGTCCGGCACATAGGCAACGATATCGCCGGCGGTATGCGCCCGGCCAAGGAACATCAGATCGACCCGGCGCTTACCGAGATAGACGGTCATGCGCGAGTTGAATGTCTGCGTCGGCCAGGTCAGTCCTGGAATGCTTTCGTGTTCCTTGAACAGCCGCGGAAACCGTTCGAACTCCGAATCCCAGTCTTCCTGCCCGCGTTCCACCACCATGGCGCGGGCCATCTCCGACATGACTATTTCGGAAGAATCATAGGCTGACGCGCCGAGCACACGGACAGCATGATAATGCGACAGCACCACATGCTTGATCGGCTTGTCGGTGACGCCGCGGATCTTGTCGATCACCCACTGCGCCATGCGCGGCGTCGCCTGGGCATCAACGATCATCACACTGTCATCGCCGATGATGACACCGGTATTGGGGTCGCCCTCGGCGGTAAACGCCCAAAGCCCCTCACCGATCTCGGTAAAGCTGATTTTCTTGTCTTCAAGATCGCCTCTTGAGGCAAATGCCTTAGCCATATTTCACCACCCTTTGATCAATCACACCGAAGATGGAATTGCCATCATCGTCTTTCATATCCATGCGTACCGTGTCGCCGAATTTCATAAACGGGGTCATCGGGGCGCCATCCCGGATCGTCTCGATCATGCGGATTTCAGCGATGCACGAGTAGCCCTTGCCGCCATCTGCCACCGGTTTGCCGGGTGTGCCGTCGGCATCCTTGTTGGAGATTGTCCCCGACCCGATGACGGCGCCGGCCTGCACATCACGCGTGCGCGCTGTATGTGAGACCAGTTTCGGGAAATTGAACGTCATGTCGACATCAGCATCGGCCCTGCCGAACGGCGCGCCATTATACTCGACCAGCATCTGCCGGTGCACCATGCCGTCCTTCCAGTCATCGCCGAGCTCGTCAGGTGTCACCGCGACCGGTGAGAAGGCTGTCGGCCCTTTCGACTGGAAGAATCCGAAGCCCTTGGCCAGTTCGCCGGGAATAAGATTGCGATAGGACACATCATTGAGGATCATGATCAGTCTGATCTTGCCCGCCGCCTCATCCGGCGTGATGCCCTGCGGCAGATCATCGACGATCACGGCCACTTCGGCCTCCATGTCGATGCCCCAGTCTTCACTGGACGCCTCGATATCATCGTGCGGCCCCAGCATCGCATCGGGCGCGCCCATATACATCAGCGGATCTTCCCAAAAGCTTGCCGGCAGCTCGGCCCCGCGCGCCTTCCTGACCAGTTCGACATGGTTGACATAAGCCGATCCATCGGCCCACTGGCTCGCCCGCGGCAATGGCGCCATGCACTGGACGGGATCGAACGCGGCCCCCTCGCCGTCGACCTTGCCGGCAACCGCCTCAAGCTGCGGGGCGATCTCGTCCCAGTCGTCCAGCGCTGCGCGCAGGGTCGCCGCCGCCGGACCGGCCGGCAGATATTTCGTCAGGTCGCGTGACACGACGACCAGTTGCCCGTCGCGCGTGCCGTCTTTCAGCGTCGCCAGTTTCATCTATTTGGGATCCTTGGTTCCATCGAACTTGCGTTCAAGCCCGGTCCAGCAATCGATGTAGTCGTCCTGCATCGTATCGAGCGATGCCGCGAATGCCGTCACCTGTTGCGGGTAACGGGTCTCGAACATGAACGCCAGCGTATTGTCCAGCTTGTGAGGCTTGAGGTCGGCATTGGATGCTTTTTCAAAGCCTGACTGGTCGGGCCCGTGCGGCAGCATCATGTTGTGCAGGCTCATACCGCCCGGCACGAAGCCTTCTTCCTTGGCATCATACTGTCCGCGCACCAATCCCATGAACTCGCTCATGATATTGCGGTGATACCACGGCGGACGGAACGTGTGCTCGGCCACCAGCCAGCGCGGCGGGAAGATAACGAAGTCGATATTGGCGGTGCCGGCCTCTTCGGACGGTGCCGTCAGCACCGTGAAGATCGATGGGTCGGGATGATCGAACAGGATCGCACCAACCGGTGAAAACGTAGATAAATCATACTTGTAAGGCGTATAATTGCCATGCCATGCCACCACATCCAGTGGCGAATGGCCGATCCCGGTTGTAAAAAACCTGCCGCACCATTTGATATGCACCGTGCATGGGCTCTCCTTGTCTTCAAAGGCTGCAACCGGCGTCTTGAAATCGCGCGGATTGGCCAGGCAGTTGGCCCCGATCGGTCCCCGTCCCGGCAGCGTGAACTTGGCGCCGTAGTTCTCGCACAGATAGCCGCGCGCCGGCCCGCCCTTGAGCCCGGCCTTGAACATCATACCGCGCGGCACGATGCAGATCTCGCCCGGCAAGACATCCATCTTGCCCATCTCGGTAAAGATCGTGATGCCGCCTTCCTGCGGCACGAACATCATCTCGCCATCGGCATTGAAGAAATAGTCGTCTTCCATGTTCTCGTTGAAGACATACACATGTGTCGCCATGCCGGCCTGTGTCATGACATCACCTGCCGTGGTGATGGTCCGGATGCCGGTCAAAAGATCGGTCTGCTCGTTTGGAATCGGCAACGGGTCCCAGCGCAGCTGCTGCAATGCCAGCTCAGCTTCATGATGCGCCGGTGCGGACCGCCACAGTGGCAACTCGATCGCCTTGAACCGCCTGGTATGGCGCACGCTCGGCCTGATCCGGTACAACCAGGACCTCTCATTGGTGCCGCGTGGCGCGGTAAACGGTGAACCGGACAACTGCTCGGCATAAAGCCCGTAGTTGCATTTCTGTGGACTGTTCTGGCCTTGCGGCAAGGCATCGGGCAATGCTTCGGTTTCAAAGTCGTTGCCAAAGCCGGGCATGTAATCGAGGGTCATGATCTTGGGTCCTGCGGACAATTTCGGTTGCGATGCTGACGCCTGGGTTTCGCAAATTTGCTGGATTTACACGTGAAGATAGTTACAGTTGCAACTAATGAACGTCAAGCGTCCACAATCCAAGCCGCCGTTGATCGAGCTTGAGCAGTTTCTCCCCTACCGGCTCAACGTCGTTGCCGAGGCGGTCAGCCGATCCTTGTCCAGACTGTATGAGGAACGCCACGGTATCTCTATTGCCGAATGGCGCGTCATCGCCACGCTCGGCCAATACCCTCAGATGACCGCCAAGCAGATCGGCGCCCATAGCCGGATGCACAAGACCAAGGTCTCGCGCGCCGTCGCCCGGTTGACCGACCGGAACCTGATCGAACGGGCAGCCAATTCGCAAGACCTGCGCGAAGCCTTCCTTGCCCTGACCCCGGGCGGGCGCAAAGTGTATGAGGACCTCGTGCCCCGCGCCCTTGCCTTTGCCGATGATCTCGGCGAAAGTTTCACCGAACAGGAACGCGCCGTCCTCGACAAGCTCTTGACCAAACTGGAATTTCAGGCCCTGGACGGCGGCAAACAAACAGATCGCTGATGTTCTTCTACCCGCGCTCACGGAACAGGCCAGCACATCTCGGGCCATACCCGCTTGAGTGCTTGCCTCGCGCCACGGGCGGGCTGGCCGCACAGGTGGCGCGCCAGCACGAGATCGTGCCTTTGCTCCACGGCGAAACAGGCGACCTCGCCGCTGCCTTGCGGAAATATCGCGACATCTTTGCCGGGTTCGCTGATGGTGAGCCCGCCCGCGCAAAAGCGCCGGTACCCGACGACCTGGACCGCAGGGTCGCCGACATAAAGGGCGGCGCCTATTTCATGGACGCTGATCAGGTTGGCATCTGCGCGCTTACCCACCAGGCATGGCTTGATGGCCAGACCAGCCATCTGCACGACCACGCCATTGTCATCCTGGTCGCGCCTGCCCGCATCCCTGAGGCCGGCAACCCGGCGCACGAATGGGTGCGGGACGCCGGCATGGCCCCATCCGATACCCGCGCTGCCGAAATCGCTATCTGCATCGCCGGCCATATTCGTGCCATGGGCTTTGCCGCAAAGGCACATCTGCGTTCGCACACTGATGTCGATATGCCGTATCTGGCCGTCATGGCCGGGCTGGCCGTGCAATCCAAAGGCAGACTTGAGTGCCCCTTCATCGGCGGCGAATTCGCGCTTGCAGCAGTGACGACGGACTACGCCCTTGCAACTGATCGGCCCCTCGCTGCCAATGCCCTGAAGTCGCCCGGTCTTGCCTACTGGTGGGGCCGCAATGGTGCGGTGTCCGGCCGTGAGCGCAACCGCCGCAACCGCCGGGCCAGCCACCTCAGCCGCTATCCGATGGAAACGGTCAAGCGGCTGGACCGGCCAACGACCCTGATCCTTGACGATGAGGTTCCTCGTGTCCCCAAGCGGGCGGCCTTTTTCGAGCGCGCCTTGCATGGTGACCTTGGTGACAAGTCGAAGGCCGAGCGCAACCGGTTCGCCTTCAAGACGCCATTTGCCGCCAGCCTGCTCGGCGCCATCCGGGCGATGGTGCCGCATCAGGACGGCGAACTTGGCAACCCCGGCGCCGATGACCTGGCCGATGCGGCACAGAACGCCAAGGCGATCAAATCGCTATCCTATGCGCTCGGCGCCGATCTTACCGGTATCTGCGAGATACCGCGCTATGCCTGGTTCTCACACCGCGAAGACGGCACTGAAATCGACAGCCATCACCGCTATGCCATCGTCATGCTCATCGATCAGGGCTACGACACCATGGAAGGCGCCAGTGGCGATGACTGGGCATCCGGCGCCCAGTCCATGCGGGCCTACCTGCGCGGTGCCGAGATCGCCGGCGTGATGGCCGAGTTCCTGCGCTCAAAAGGCATCCCGGCCCGCCCGCAAACCAATGCAGACAGCGACGTGCTGCACATTCCACTGGTGCTTTGGGCCGGCCTTGGCGAGCTCAGCCGCATTGGCGAACTGGTGTTAAACCCGTTTGTCGGCCCACGCTTCAAGTCCGTCGTCGTCACCACCGACTTGCCCCTGGAAATTGATCGTCCGATCGATTTCGGCCTGCAGACCTTTTGCTCCAACTGCCTGAAATGCGCCCGCGAATGCCCATGTGATGCCATTCCCTTTGGCGGCAAGGTCATGTTCAACGCCTACGAGATCTGGAAACCAGACGTTGAGCGCTGCACGCGATATCGCCTGACCAACCCGCGCGGGGCTGCCTGTGGCCGCTGCATGAAGACCTGCCCGATCAATAAGGTCGTCGATGCCGATGGCGCCCTTTTGACCCGCCTCGGCAGCTGGCTCGGCATCAACGCCATGTGGTTGAAACCGCTCTTGGTGCCCTTTGCAACCTGGATCGACGACTGGCTTGGCAACGGCCGGCGCAACCCGGTCAAGAAGTGGTGGTTCGACCATGAGATGATTGACGGTGTCGCCGTTGTGCCGCCCAAGGGAACCAATGAACGCGACATTGACCCGACCCGCAAGGTTGATCCTGCCGCCCAGAAGATGGCCTACTACAATGCCGACCAGATGCCGCCACCTGATAGCGCATCACCTGCCCCGTTGGACCGCAAGACAGCAATGGCGGCGGCCACCTTGCTGGAAACGCCGTTAGCCGCGCAACAACGCCGGCGGACCGGCGGCCCGCCTCCATCACATTACCGGGCAACGCCCTCTGCGGGCCGGTCGAAAACCCACAACACCACCGTCAGCCCATACAAATCCTAAACAACACAGGAAAAGTCGCCGGTCTTCGCATCCATCGTCCACAATTCGCCTTGCGAGATATCGAACCAGGCGCCATGCAAATGAAGCTTGCCGCGCCCGTGCAGGATCTCGATGCACGGAAATGTCAGCAGGTTGGAGATGGAATGCCGGATCGAAATCCGCTCCAGCGCTGTTTGCCGCTCGATGTCAGTCATCCATTGGTTGGTCGAAACAGCTTCCGCTGCCGGCCTCAACAGCTCCATCCATCTGCCGATGAAATCACCTGGTGACAGCGGCTCGTCGGCAGGATCCAACGCGGCCTTGATGCCGCCGCAGCGGCCATGTCCCAAAACAACGATATCCTTGACCCGTAGCGCTTGAACGGCAAATTCCAGCGCGGCAGAGGTCGAGTGGAACTCTCCGTCAGGTTTGTACGGCGGCACCAGGTTTGCCACATTGCGCACGACGAATATCTGCCCAGGAATGGCATTGAAAATGATCTCCGGTGCCGCCCGCGAGTCGCAACAAGCGATCACCAGCGTGTCCGGCGTCTGACCTTCTTCAGCAAGCTGGCGGTAGCGCGCCGCCTCGTTGACATATTTATGCTCCTTGAACGCGAGATAGCCATCCAGGAGAGCTTCGGGAAAATGTGTCATTTACAGTTCGACTTCCAAACCGGCTTGATCGATTGAAACCCTAATTGGTACAGCGCGGCCCACATTGCAAAACAATTCACGCATTAGACCGTCAATACTGTCCCTTCGCGCCCAAATTCAGTCTGAATTCTAATTCAGGTTTGTTTGCTTCTCCTGGCAATTATAAGCGGTCACCATCAATAAAGATAAAAGTTCTTCAGAATTTTCGATGAACATTTTGTATTTAGTTCGAATTTATAAATGTACACTTACGTAATACAGCAGCGTTCACGAATTCGATGCCATTGTTATTTATCTTCAAAATAGTTGGACCTTATCCCGATTCTACTGTAAATAGTCGATTGATGGAGTGACACATTGAACGATAATCTTGTCCGCGAACAGGTCGAAAAAATGGTCTCGGATCCATTATTTGGACCGAGCAATCGCATTTCTCGATTTCTGAGATACATTGTCGAAGAGACATTGAACGGCGCCAGCGATCGCTTGAAGGCCTATTCGATCGCGCTTTCAGTTTTTGATCGTGATCATTCATTCGATCCGCAAGGCAATTCGATCGTGCGCGTGCAGGCCAAACGGCTCCGTATGCAGTTGAAACTTTACTACATTACCACGGGCCGGACCGATCCTGTCCTGATTGAGATTCCCAAGGGCAGCTACGTCCCCAAATTCAGCTACAGGTCAATTTCGCAGATCAATGGCGTTGAAACCAGCTGCAGAAAGACCGCATTCCATCCGCCGGCAAGCGGCATACCCGTCGTGGCCTTCTACCCCTGCTCGAGGCTCTATTCCGCCGAATGGCACAAAGAGTTTTGCAGTGGCCTGATGGAAGAACTGGTCATTGCCTTCAGCAAGTTCCGGGAAATCGCAATTGTTCCCCTTGCCACGACCTTGCCCGAACTACACACAATCAGAGATCCAATCGGCTACGGTGTCATGTTTGGCGCCGATTTCGTCCTGGAGACCAGTATTCGTGGCAATGACGACAGTGCAAGATTGAGCGTCAAACTCAACGATACGCGCTCTGGACTGTACGCCGGCACCGCGTCTTACGACATATCCCACGACCCAGACGGCATGATCCCGCGACAAGAAACAATTGCCAACGAACTGGCATCTTTGGCAGCGACGCCGTTTGGTCTGCTCCACAACGACCAGCGCAAGTTGTTGAAGTCCGGCAAGAAACAACCGAGCACAGCCTACGAACATTTACTCCTGGCCGACGCCTATTATCTTGAACCAAGCCAGGCATCTTTTGATCGCGCCCTTGCTGCCACCACCAAGGCAACCAAAATGGCGCCTGAGTATCCGATCGGCAACGCCATGTTGGCCATCTTGCATATCGACGGTTATCTGGCAGGTTACGATGGGCTTGCGCCTGACGAGACCATGCTGGATGACGGCTATCAGATCGCAGCAGAGGCCTTACAGCGGTTTCCTGACGACTGCGATACCAACTTGGCTGTCTGCATGGCGCAATTCGCCCGCGGACGTGACGCCGAAGCCTGCAGGCGAGGCCGGATGGCGATTGAACTCAATCCCAACAACAAGCTAATACAGTCGGACTACTGGTTCTATCGGGCAACGCACGGCGACTGGGAAGAAGCGATTTGCGAAATGGACAAGATTGCCCGGTCCAGCGTTGCAGACCTCAACCAGGCCAGGAGAATCAAGGCGATCAATGCCTACCGTGTCGGACAGTTCGAAAAGGCACTCGATCTTTTTGAACAGGCCTGCACACCGCATGATTTTCTGGCCAACCTGCATGTCGTTATGTGCCTGGGCCAGCTTGATCGCGCCCAGCCGGCTTGCGAAAAAATCCGCCAATTGAAGTCACTGCGGCCCGACTTGTCCCTCAATCTGGTGGCCCGGTTGTTCAGCCGTAACTATCAGCCGGCATTGACCAGGCAGTGCATGGAAGGATTGCTGCTGGCCGGCTTCGATAACAGTGTTGGAAAGACATTTCCGCTGCCGGCTTCCGATCAACAGGCATCGCGAACTCAGACATCAAGTGGTGCTTGACTTTGACGCCTGGTGGCCTTTGGGTGGCAAGTCGGTATTTGGGCCTGAACCTCAACTGGCCCTGGCGCATAGACGGGAACAACCCAATGGCCAGCAATCTGAGTGTCGAACCAGACACCCCCTATGGTTATCGCAATTGGCAGGCGCTCACGCCCGCATTCGACAAGGGTCCTGGCGCCCGGGCAAGGCTGGGCGTCCTTGTCCTCACAACGGACATGTCGTCTGAGTGGGATATTACCCGGTTCACCCGGCTGGACGGCGTCGACTGTTTTGTGTCGCGCATGCCGATGGCGCTTCAAGCCAACTTGGAGAACCTCAAAGCTCTCAAGAATGAAGTCGTCACGGCAACACAGAACCTAGTCCCCTGGGCCGAATTCGATGCCATTGCCTTTGCCTGTACGACCGGCTCGATCGCAGTCGGACCGAAAGAACTTCAAGCCATGGTCCAGTCGGTAAAACCCGGCGTCGCGGTCCGCAACCCGGTAGACTCAGCTATTAAAGCGCTCGCCAAACTTGATTGCCGCAAAGTGGCATTGCTCACGCCATACATCAGCGAGGTCAACGAAACCCTTGAAGACTATTTCATCGATCGCGGACTGGAACTGACCCGCAAGGCAGCTTTCAATCTGGCCGGCGATCCGCAGATCGATCTGGTCGATCCGCAATGCATCATCGAGGCAGGCCTTGATGTCGGTTCGTGCGACTGTGACGGATTGTTCGTATCGTGTACTGGCCTGCGCACTGCAGGCATTGTGCAGCGGCTCGAGGACAAGCTCGGCAAGCCGGTCGTGACCAGCAACCAGGCACTGTCCTGGGCAACGCTGCGTGCTGCTGGCATCGATGACGAAATCGACGGGTTCGGCAGGCTGTTTCACATCTGATTGATCAATAGCCCTTATCGAATTCAACGACATTGACCGGCATCTGCCCGGCCTCCATTTGCACTATACCGTCTGCAACCAGACCGGACGCCGACCGCGGCAAGGTTGCCGCCGCGATATGCGGCGTCACCACGACATTTGGGTGCACCCAGGTCCAGTGATCGGCCGGCAATGGTTCGACTTGATGCACATCGAGCCACAAATGGCCGAGCCTGCCGTCATCGATCAGTGGTTTAAGTGTCTCGATATCCATCAGCCCGCCGCGCGCTGCATTGATCACGCGTGCACCGCGCGGCAGAGATGATACAAGATCGGCATTCACCATGCCCTGCGTGTCATCGGTCAAGGGCAACAGCACCACCAGAATATCAAGCGGCGCCAGAAATTCGGACAACTGTTCCGGCCCGGCAAAGCTGTGCACGCCGGCAAACTGCTTGGCTGTTCGGCTCCACCCGGAAATCTCAAACCCAAACGGTTTGAGAGCCAGAGCGGCGGCCTGTCCAAGCTTGCCAAAGCCCATGATCCCGACCCTTTGGTCCCTTGGATAACGTTGCGGCAATGGTTTCCAGTCAGCCGCCCTTTGAAACTCGAGATATCTCAACAGGTCACGATGCAAGGCCAGCACCGCCATGGTCACATATTCCGCCATACCTTCGGCCAGGATGTCATCGGTCATCCTGATCAGCGGAACATTTTTTGGATAGTCGGGATCGGCCAGCAACTGGTCAACGCCCGCGCCAATTGAGAACACAGCCTTCAGGTTCTCGCACTGGCGCAAGAGCCCGTCGGGCGGGGTCCAGGCAACTGCATAGTCGATGTCTGCCAGGTCACCCCACTCAGGCCACAAACGGATCTGGAAATCGGGCAACCGCTCTGACAGCAGTTCACGCCATTGCGCGCCATAACTGTCGTAGTGAATTGCGATGGTGAGCGGATTTTTCCGCATCGGCTACCCCTTCATTTTCAACTTTAGGCACCGGTATCCCGTCC
>JABDJG010000462.1 GCA_013002595.1 Hyphomicrobiales bacterium
GACCTGAGTTCTGGCCAAGGGGACAAAATGTGAGCCTTCTACTGGTTGTCCATTCGAACCAGACCGCGGAGACTGGACAATATCCGGCTGGCATTCGGATCAAGACCTTTTCAAACACCTTCCGACACGGGGATTTTGTGCCATGTGTGGACGTCGAACTGAGCTCAGCAGTCGCCCACTCGACAGGGCACCCGTCATTCAATAGTCTCCTAGCTGGAAACGCTTGACACTAAACCCAACCAGGGGAGGTGAGATGAGAGTCCTGGTGGCATTTGGAACAACCGAAGGACAGACGGGAAAAATCGCCGAAGCCATAGCTTCGCAGGTTCGTGGCATGGGCCATGAGGTTGAAGTGTTTGATACAACCGGCCTGCAAGGCGATCTGAACCCGGAATTGTGCGACAAGATCATTGTGGCGGCATCTGTCCATGAACAAGGGCATCAAGAAAGTGTTGAAGTGTTTGTTGCTGCGAATCGAAAGACGCTGCAGGCGAAGCCGACCATGTTCGTTTCGGTCAGCCTGGCCGCTGCGTTTGAGGGCGGAATGGCAGATGCTCAAGGCTATGCAGACGCCTTCTTTGATGATTTGGACTGGCGCCCTTCGCAAAGCTTGCTGATCGCTGGCGCTGTCCGTCACGGCGCGTACGGCTACTACAAGGAACATATTCTTGAGCATGTCGTCTTGCAGGATCGAGAGCTTGACAATCCGGAAAGCGATCATGAGTTCACCGACTGGACGTTTCTGGCCAGGGCGATCAAAGAGTTTGTTGGGGTCTGATCCGACCTCCGCAGTTCTGCTTTGCGGCTTGGCTGCTCACCACCGGGGCATGACGCCAGCAACTAAAAGCCTTGACAATTGCAGATGTAATGAACCTCGACAGAGCTTTCGCTCTGGAACCATGCGACGATGTCATCGACGATCGCACTGCCTGTTTGGTTAGTAGTGCTTATCACCGGACTAGCTGTTCTAACCGTGATGAACGATTTGCTTTTGCCTGGTTTGCGTTGGTTTTGCGCCGCTGCGTCAATCGTCTCATCGAGGAAGTCAACACCAAGCTTCGAATCGAGTTGCGGAGGAGTCAGTTGAGTAGTCGTGTATTGCTGATCGACCAACGTTTCAGCTCAACGCACAGACTTGGGATATTTGCGCCGGAACCTGATTGGGCCTATAGTTTCGATCATCGCAACTGGCAGTGTCGTCACTTGGACCGCGCTTATTACCACCCATGCGAACCATGTCCTTGTGGTCACCCTGGCAAGTCAAAACGGTGCAGACATGGCTGATGATATCATGCGCTTTCTGGCGCAGTTCGATGCGTCAAAGGCAGCGGCGAAAGAGGCCAAGGTCTCCGAGGCGGAGGTTGCGGAATGCATCATTGCAATTTTCAAAAAGCTCATCCTTGCCGACAATGCAATAAAAGTCGCGGAAATTGCCGCCGTCACTGAGATCATCAAGACTGACTATTCCCAACCCCACTCTTCCAACCCGGATGCCGCCGGAGCATTTGATCTTGAGCGAATGATGCAGATCGACGAGAGATCGCTGGCCTCGATCGCCCACATCCTGCGCCAGTCCCTGTCAACAGACCAGCTAGACAAGTTGCGGGAGAACTTGGTTTCCGTCGCCTTGACCGACGGTGAGTTGCACCCCTTCGAGGAAGACCTGATCAACCTGTTTGATGAATTGACCAGACGTCCGCAGGTCTAGAAGGATTTGACCCTGCTTTGCGTATGCGCCCCCGAACCCAGCGCGCAGCACCGGATAGAATTGCCCTCGACCGCCGTTGCGCCAGCTGGAGGCCGACGGGATCGCTCACCGCAAGGCTCACCCGGAAACTGTTTGGGCTCAGGCCGGACGGCGGTAGTTGAATGTCCAAAACTGATCTGGCGAAGTCCGCGACGCGTAGGAAGGGGGAGTTGGATGTAGGTCGCTAATGCGATGAATGCGCCGACCTCAGCCAATTATATATCCGCGTCAGAAAGGGACCAGTTCGTTGCACCGGCGCCGGAAACTGCTGCGGCTGGCACATCGCCCGGCCGTATTAGAAAGACCCTGGGGGTTAAGAATCCTGAAACCTGAATGAACTAGGAGGCTTTGAACATGAAACGACGTGGCTTGATGGCGATCGCCTGCACGCTAATTTCGCTGGCATTGATAGGGCATGAGCAAGCCGACAGTGGCACGGTCCGGCCTGCGACAATTGCTGATCCAGAGATTGTCTCTGACATTTTGCTCGTTGGGTCCAGCAAAGTTCGCATCAGGAAGGGTGGCAGATCCGTCAGCCACCTGGAGGCCTTAGCGATCTGCCGCAAGAGGCTTGGCTGGTCTAATGTGGCAAGGGTAACCATCAGAAAGGATGGTACCTTAATCTGTCATAGACCGGTCGTCAGACGTTGAGTCTATGTCGACGGGGCCTGGCATTTCATCACTCCCCCAATGAAACCGCCGAAGTCGGTGAACTCCAATTCGCCCGGTAGTCTGCTATGGGTCAGTTTCTACCGTATTGAAGCCGGTTGCACGACTTCCGTTTAACCGCCGACCCAGGACATTTTGGCAGGCATCGCCGGTCACACGGCGATTGTCATTTAAGCTCTCAGGAGCTTCAGATCATGCGCTACAAAATGGCTGAAAGCGGGAGGACGATTATTTAACCTGTTTTGCCCGGCAAACCGGGTGGCGTTCCAGGTGTTGATCAAGGCGTATTAGACGGCTTCTTCTGAGTCCTGCGGTCGGGTGCGCCTTGGCGTGATCCGCCCGATTAACTGGCATAAACAGCCTTTTTTATGGTTGCATTAAAACAAACAAGCCGTACATAAATCGCCCTGCCGGACAGGCAAGGCGATAATCCGTGGCAAAATTGTTTGTGGAGTTGGATTCGTCCGGCTAAACGCTGTGGCGGTAACTGAACAACAGGACAAAACCGGCCAGTGTCATGCCGAAGTTGGCGCTCACCGCACTGGCAACCAGATCATTGCTGACCGGCAGCAAAATTTCGCTTGTCCAGCTGTGAACCGCCAGGCAGCCACCCAGCATCACGGCGAAATTCACCGAGAAATTGAACGATGTGTTGACGTTCGCCACCCGTGTAATGATGGTCGCGCCGATAAACGCCATCACCACGATGATCAGCATGCTTGCATCCGACAGCGCCCCCGACGCAATCGAACTTGGCGACCAACTGATAAGACTGATATAGCTGTCCATTTCTTCCTGTCTCCTTCTTCTCCCCGTGAGAAGTTCCCGAAGGGCTTGCAGGCAACAGTTGGCCGTTCAACACTTCGAGCATGAAGAAATGTGTCACAATATTAATCAATACGCAAATCATCACTATATATATTGTTAATGTATCAAATTTTATATAAAGATACATGGATCTAGTTACGCAATGGTCACAAATGGACCTATCCTTCGCACTGGCACAAAAAAAATCAATCGAACTTTTGTTGCAGTGCGAAACAAAATCCGGTTATGCTGGTAATACAAACGGTCCTTGATAATGACCCATTTGACCGGGTTCTCCTGTTCTCTGATTAGGAACGGACAGCGCCGTGGTACGTGTACCATAAGCTGTTCGTTCTGCAGACCAGAGGGCGGGAGAACCCGGCCTCCGGTGGGGTAAATCGGCCCATCGTGCCGGCGGCGCGTCTTCGACACGACGGCGTCGTTCCGCCGCTTGTCCGATCACCCAGATCGCCCGGCGCGACGCGCCTAGCCGAGTGAACCGATTTTCCCCATCAAATGGGTCATTATCAAGATCCGTTGGTATCAACTGGCCTGCAGCCAGTGGGAAGTTTCCAGAAATAATGGGGTATGTCACATGAGTGCCAAGACAATTGTGCAAGCGACCGCCGCATCAAATGATGCAGCGCAGAAAAAAGATCTTTACGAAATCGGCGAACTGCCGCCGCTCGGCCATGTGCCCAAGAATATGTACGCCTGGGCGATCCGCCAGGAGCGGCATGGCGAACCCGATACCGCGATGCAGGTCGAGGTTCTGCCGACTTGGGAAATCGACAGCCACGAGGTGCTGGTGCTCGTCATGGCCGCCGGGGTCAACTACAACGGCGTATGGGCCGCCCTCGGCACCCCGATCTCGCCCCACAATGTCCACAAGAACCCGTTCCATGTCGCCGGGTCGGATGCCTCGGGCATTGTCTGGGCCGTCGGCAGTAAGGTCAAACGCTGGAAGGTCGGCGACGAGGTCGTCATTCACTGCAACCAGGACGATGGCGACGATGAGGAATGCAACGGCGGCGACCCGATGTTCTCGCCCAGCCAGCGCATCTGGGGCTATGAAACGCCGGACGGCTCGTTCGCCCAGTACTGCCGGGTACAGGCCCAGCAGCTGATGCCGCGTCCCAAGCACCTGACCTGGGAAGAATCCGCCTGCTACACCCTGACGCTGGCCACTGCCTACCGGATGCTGTTCGGCCACCGCCCCAATATTCTGCGGCCCGGCCACAATGTGCTGGTCTGGGGCGCCTCAGGCGGCCTTGGCTCGTTCGCGATCCAGCTGTGCGCCACCGCCGGCGCCAACGCCATCGGCGTCATCTCCGATGAAGACAAGCGCGATTTCGTTCTGCAGCTCGGCGCCAAAGGCGTCATCAACCGGCGCGATTTCAACTGCTGGGGTGAGATGCCCCAGGTCGGCACCGATGAGTACAACACCTGGCTGAAGGCCTCGCGCGAGTTCGGCAAAGCGATCTGGGACATCACCGGCAAGGGCGTCAACGTCGACACCGTATTCGAGCATCCCGGCGAGCAGACCTTCCCGGTCTCGTGCCTGGTCGTCAAGCGCGGCGGCATGGTGGTGTTCTGCGCCGGCACCACCGGCTACAAGCTGACCATGGATGCCCGCTATGTCTGGATGCATCAAAAACGCATCCAGGGCTCGCACTTTGCCCACCTCAAGCAGGCCGCCCAGGCCAACCAGCTGGTCATCAACCGGCGTATCGACCCGTGCATGTCCGAGGTCTTCGGCTGGAACCAGATCCCCAAGGCGCACATGCGCATGCTCAGGAACGAACACAAGCCGGGCAACATGGCCGTCATGGTCTGCGCGCCAAAAACCGGCCTGCGCACCTTTGAAGATGTGATAGAAGCCTGTGGAGACTGACGTTCACGTTCAGGGGTAAGGGCAATGCCGGCGACAAAACCGAAGCTGTGGCTTTCCAGGAAGCTGTCACACAATGCCGAGGAGCGCGCCAGGCGCGACTATGATTGCATCCTCAACCCTGAAGACGGCACCTGGACCGGCGATGAGATCGTCGCCATGAGCCACGAGGTCGATGCCATCCTGCCGTGCCATTCGGAAATTTTCAGCGCCGACGTCGTTGCCGCCATGTCGGACCGCGTCAAGATCATCGCCAATCACTCGGTCGGAACCGATCACTGCGACCTTGCCGCGCTGAAACAAAAGGGCATCGTCGTCACCAACACACCCGATGTACTGTCGGACGCGACCGCCGAGATCGCCATGCTGCTGCTGCTGGGCGCGGCGCGCCGGGCCGCGGAGGGCGATGCGCTGGTGCGCGACGGCGAATGGTCATCCTGGAGCCCGTCCTTCATGGTCGGCACCCAGGTCACCGGCAAGACCGCCGGCATTATCGGCATGGGCCGGGTCGGCCAGGTTATGGCAGAGCGCTGCCGCGGTTTTGGCATGGCCGTGCATTATCACAACCGCACCCGCCTGCCCGAGCATCTGGAAATGGGCGCAACCTATCATGAGACCATCGACAGCCTGCTGCCGGTGTCGCAATTCTTGTCGCTGCACTGCCCGGCAACGCCTGACACCACCGGCATCATGAACGCCGAGCGTATTGCCCAGCTGCCTGAAGGCGCCATCCTGGTCAACACCGCCCGCGGCGCCCTCGTCATCGAGGACGATCTGCTGGCCGCCATCGACAGCGGTCACATCGCCGCCGCCGGCCTTGACTGTTTCGCCGTCGAGCCCGGCGGCAATCCGGCCTTTGCCGCGCATAAAAACATCTTCATGCTGCCCCACATCGGCAGCGCCACCCGCGAGACCCGCGACGCCATGGGCTTCCGCGCCCTCGACAACATCGATGCCTACTTCCGCGGCGAGGAACCCGGCGACCGGGTTGCGTAATGAGACTGCCGAAAAGCCAATTTTAAGCCACGGCCCAACTACCCAGGCCGCGACCGGACAGTGAATTCCTCGGATTGCCAATCAAATTTCATCAGAACCAAGTCTTCTGAATTCTCCTCGGTCACAAGAACATCTTTTGCAAGACGGCTGCCAAGGTCCCTCAGAAAATCAAGTACACAGACCAATTCAGCTTGTGACCCGATTTCCTTGGGGTCGAGGTCCAGTTCAATCTCATATGACTCGAAGAAATGGCAATTGAGTGTGACGGCATTTCCAATGTCGATTGACAGGTTGTGCGCGGACTGCCGATCAGACAAGACGGTGGACGCCTGCCCAGGCAAATCGGCTGGGCTGCCATTTCTCTTGTAACTGAACGTGTAACCTCTCGACCTGATAAACGACAAAAATTCATCCCAGTGGTCGGTCGAAGTGTTCTGCACATAGATGTCACGCAACATCCCGTCCCGCTCAAAAATATTCTGACAATCCTCCCACCTCATGTCCTCTTGACCCTAAACACCTTCTGCACACTGGCGCTCGTACTCCTCGACATCGAAGCGCCCGTCCGATGTGATCACCTTGAGCTCGTCGGACAGATGCCAGGCCTCCCAGCCGCTGAACCGGACCTTGTGGCCCGAGCCCTCCGGCCCCGAATTGGTGCCTTCGAGCGTCCACATCATGACCGCCCGGTTGCCTGCCGTGCGGACTGCATCGACAGTGATGACCAGGTCGGGGAACCCGTCGAAGAAACTTTGCGCCATCTCGGCAAACGCCGCCCGTCCGACAATCGGTTCGCCGTCATTGATGATGATTGAACCATCCGGCTCATAGAACGCAGCCACATCTGCCGCGACATGCGAACTCCACGCCTTGGCATAGCGCTGCGCCATCTTGCGTACATCTTCCAGGTTCAGGGACATTGCATTCTCCAGCCATCTTGATCGACCATTGAGGCTACGGGGTACGTGCCGGTCTGTACAGGCCGATCAGCTCTTCTCCACCGCATGGCGCAGGGCCGCCCGCGCCAGCAGCCGGGTGGAATCGAGCGTTGGCAGGGAGGAGGCCGTGTCATCGATGATCAGCGGAAGCTCGGTGCACCCCAGGATCAGCGCATCGCACCCGGCCCTTTCCAATCGGTCTGTGACGCCCTGCAGATAAGCAAGTGCGGCCGGCTTGAAGACACCGCAGACAAGCTCGTCCATGATGATGCGGTTGATTTCGTCGCGCTCATCAGGCGCGGGCCGCTCGAACGCCAGCCCCCGGGCGGTCAGGTGTTCCGGATAGACCTCACTGTCCACCAGCCACCGGGTTCCCATCAGCGCCAGCCGTCCAAATCCGCGATCGGCCGCCTCGGCGGCGACGACATCGGCAATATGCAGCCATGGCAGTGGCGATCTCGGCTCAACGTAGGAGAACGCCTGATGGATCGTGTTGTCCGGGCAGATCACAAATTCAGCGCCGGCCAGTTTCAGCTTGCACACCGAGGCCAGCATGAGCTCTCCGACACCGTCCAGATCACCGGCCTCAAGGCATCGGACATAACCGGCCAGCGAGGGTGTGTGCATCGTCACTTCAGGATGCCCGTGGGCCCCGAGCAGCACGGCGCCTTCGGTGCAGATCGTGCGATAGCACAAAGCTGCCCCTTCGGCTGAACAGGCGGCAATTCCGATGTGTTTGGGCAATATGGTGAACCTCCCTCGACAGCGGCAAACCTGATGCCAGGCAAGCCTATCCGATGCATATTACTTCAAACAAGCGTGACCTTAGCCATTGCTGTTTGCCATGCCGCATTCAAGCAGCTATCAGCTCTGGTTTGCGTCGCAGTCCACCACAAAGGCCAGCCCAATGTCAGATCTTATCCTGCATCACTACCCGCCATCGCCCGTCACCGAAAAGATCCGCACCGGCTTTGGGCTGAAGGACCTTCATTGGCGCTCGTGCGAACAGAACCGGCTGCCCGACCGGCCCGAGCTGTTCGCCATGACCGGCGGCTACCGGCGCATCCCGGTACTGCAGATCGGCGCCGACATCTATTGCGATACCCAGTGCATGTTCCACGCGCTGGAGGCCGTCAAACCCGAGCCGAGTTTCTTTCCCGGCGGCAGCGACGGCATGCCGTTCGCGGTATCGCGCTGGACCGACCGTGAATTGTTCGACAGTGCTTTCCGGGTTGCCTTTGCGCCGGTGTTCGAAAACCTGCCGCCGGCCTTCGTTGCCGACCGGGCCCGGCTTTACCTTGGCCCCGATGGCGATCTGGCAAAAGAACTGGCCGACCTCCCACACACACTCGCCCAGTTGCGCGCCCAGATCGGCTGGCTCGAGACCCGCCTCGCCACCGGCCGCAGCTTCCTGCTTGGTGCCGAGCCCGGCATGCCTGACCTGCTGGCATGGTTCATCGTCTGGTTTGTCCGCGCGCGCTATGGCGAGGCCGAAAGCTTCTTTGCCGAGTTCCCCGCGCTCAACGCCTGGGCCGACCGCATGGGCGCCATTGGCCATGGCACTTCGCAGCCGATCAGCCCTACCGAAGCGCTCGCCGTTGCAAAGGCGGCCCGGCCAACGACAGCTGAACAGTCGGACCCGCGCGATCCGCAAGGCCTCAAACCCGGCATGCAGGCATCGGTTGCACCAACCACCGACAGCGGCGAAACCGCCGTTGAAGGCGTCATCCGCGCGGTCAGCCGCGACACCATAGCGCTCACCCGCACCAGCGCTGAATGCGGCGAAGTCGCCGTCCACTTCCCGCGCGTCGGCTACCGGGTGAGTGTGCTGGATTAAAGCGCACGGCACCCGCCCGCTCCCCCGCCCCAAGGGTAACCTCATCGGGTGGTTGGGCGGGGGAGCGGGCCGGTGCCGATTGAACGCAATAATTCATCAATCCTCCGCCACAGGCTTCACGGCCAGTACACCGGAGCGCTGGCGCATGGCGATCAGCGCCTGATTGATTTCACCGCCAAGGATCCACAAGACGGCGGTAATGTAGAGGAAAATCAGCGCGATGATCGCGTTGGCAATGCCGGCATAGACTACATGCACCCGCGAGAAGTGCGCCAGATAGTCGGCATAGACCCAGGCCGAGATCAGCCACAGGATGATCGTCACAACGATGCCCGGCATGATCTCGCGCAGCGGATGCCGCTCGACCGGCAGGAACATGTGCGCCAGCGTCAGCCCGATGAACATCAAACCGATGCTGACCGGATAGCGCAGCAGATCGAACCAGCCCGTCAGGTGATTGAGCGCCGGTATCCATTCAGCCGCCTTCGACCAGTACAGCGGTCCGAACACCAAAAGCAGCGCCAGGATGATCATCACTACCGCGCCGCCGATCACAAAGGCGATATTCTGTATGAACCGGACCGGCCAGATCCGCGTCTCGGTGAAATTGTAACACCGGTTGAGCCCGGTCCGCAGGCTCTCCACACCGCCGGCAGCGGTATAGACCAGGAAGATGCCCGACAAGGTCAGCACCCCGCCGTCCAGCGGCGTCAGCAGCGCCTCGATCTCTGGCTTGATCGGCTTTACGATTTCAGCCGGCGCAACCGACAACAGATAGTCGATCACCGTTGCTGCAAGGTTGCCGCTGCCGATCAGCGCGGCCATGCCGGCCATCAGGATGAGGAACGGAAACAGCGACAACAGCGTGCAGAATGCGATGTTTCCAGCCAGTGGAAATCCATCATCGCGGGCAAACCGGCGGTAGACATCCACCAGCAGTGTCTTAGGGTCATAACCCACTAATGTCATCCATTCTGCGTGGCAGATTTGCCTGTTGAGCAGGCAGACAGGCGCAGGATACCACGCGGTTTTCAAGCCGGTCTAACGCACTCAGCAGGCAAATCTGCCTCGCCCGCAGGGTTTGACCCTGAGGGCCCGCCTGCAGGCAAACAATGCTCGATAAGGCACCCAGCCTTGTCTTGTGCTTGTTTTCCAGCATTCGAGCCCTCAGGGTCAAACAGAATTGCATGACATTAGTGGGTTCTGACCCTAAAGGTGTTCAACACGCCAGCTCCGAATCCGTGATGGCCTCTTTCAACGGTAGTTATACGCAAACCAGGTGCCCGACAACATGGCTGACAAGACAAGCGGCACTGGCGCCAAGGCTGCATTGGGCCACCCGCCGGCCTGGCTCGTCGCCGCGCCGATGCTTTTTGTCCTGTTGTGGTCGACCGGGTTCATCGGCGCCCGCCTGACCGCGCCCGATGCCGAACCGCTCAGTTTTCTGGCCTGGCGGTTTGGCATCGTCACCGCCGTCCTCGCGTTATGGTCGGTTATCGTCAGAGCACCCTGGCTGCCGGCCCGCGAAGCCAGCCATGCCTTGATTGCCGGCGCCCTGATGCACGGCTGTTATCTCGGCTCGGTCTACTGGGCCGTCTTCAACGGCATGCCGGCCGGCGTCTCGGCCCTTATCATCGGCCTGCAGCCTTTGATGACCGCGTTCATCGCCGCCCCGGTCCTGGGCGAACGTGTCACCACCCGCCATTGGCTCGGGCTCGCCGTCGGCATCGCCGGTGTCGCACTGGTCGTCTGGCCCAAGCTGACCTTCACCGCCTCCGGCATCACGCCGGTGACCGTCCTGATCTCGATGTTCGGCACCTTGTGCTTTGCCGCCGGTTCGATCTACCAGAAGCAGTTCTGCGCTGGCCACGATATGCGCACCGGCAACGTGTTCCAGTTCATCGGCGGCACCAGCGTCGTCTTGATTGGCGCATGGTTCATGGAAAGCTTTCAGATCGCCTGGACCACGCCGGTGATCTTTGCCATGTTCTGGACTGTCCTGGTCCTGTCGATCGGCGCCATCACCTTGCTCTACATGATGATCCGGCTCGGCGATGTCTCAAAAGTCGCCGGCATGTTCTACCTGGTGCCGGCGGTCACCGCCGTCATCGCCTGGCTGTGGTTCGGCGAGACCCTGCTGGTCATCCAGATGCTCGGTATGGCCGTCTGCGCCGCCGCCGTCATGCTGGTGATGCAACGCCCCGCAAGATAGAGCGGCACGAAAAAACGTGGGCGCAAATTTGCGCCCACGTTCTGCTCTGCAATAACTCAAAAAGACTGCTAAAACTCCTGCCAGTCCTCGTCTTCTATGGCTACAGCGGCTGCGGCAGCGCCACCGCCGGCGACCGCACGCCGAACTGTCGACTGCTGCTGGTGGACCGGATTGTCATCGGTTTCAATGGCCGGAGCCTCGTCCGGCTCGGGGCCGGCTGCCGGCGACGTTGCCTCCTCGCCGGTGTTGAAGAACGCTACCACATTGCGCAAATCGTAGACCTGAGTCTGTGCCGACTGCAGGGCTGCGGTGGTTTCTTCCACCAGCGCGCCGTTCTGCTGGGTCATCTCCTCCATCGAGTTGATCGCCCGGCTGACCTGGTCGATGCCCGATGACTGCTCCTGGCTGGCCGCCGCGATTTCAGAAACGAAATCCGCAACCTTCTTGACCGACCCGACGATCTCCTCAAGCGATGTGCCGGCCTGGTTGACCAAATCGACGCCTTCCTTGACCTGGCTGTCGGAATTGGAGATCAGGTCCTTGATGTCCTTCGAGGCCTGCCCGGCCCGTTGGGCGAGCGCGCGCACCTCGTTGGCGCCCACCGCAAAACCCTTGCCGGCATCGCCGGCCCGTGCCGCCTCGACGGCCGCATTGAGCGCCAGCAGGTTGGTCTGGAAGGCGATCTCCTGGATCAGGCCGACAATCTCGGTGATCTGTTTGGAGGATCCCTCAATCCGGCTCATTGCCTGTACGGCCTGACCGACAACCTCGCCGCCAATTGCAGCCGTATCGCGAGCCGCCGTGGCCACCTGATTAGCCTCTTGCGCGTTGTCGGCATTTTGCCGGACCGTCGCCGACAGTTCTTCCATCGACGCCGTGGTTTCCTCAAGCGAGGATGCCTGGTGTTCGGTCCGGGTCGACAGATCGGTTACGCCTGCCGCAATCTCCGTTGTAGCGCCGTGAACCGAGGCCGACGCTTCGGTAATCTGACCGGCAAAGACGCGCATCTGCTCGCCCATGCGGTTGGTGCCATCCTTCAACGTGGCAAAATTGCCCTGATAATCGCCTTCGATCTTCTTGCTGAGATCGCCCTCAGCCATCGCCGACACCACGGCAACTGTCTCGGACAATCCCTTGTCCATGATCGCCATGAGTTCATTCATCCCCTTGCTGAGGTCAAGCAATATGCCATCAGCCGCGCTGTCATCGATCCGCCGACTGAAGTCACCGGCAACCGCTGCGCGAAGCGCTTCATCGATTTCCGACTGGATTGCGGCATTCCTGGCATTGCGTTCTGCGCGTGCCTCTTGCTCCTCGGCCAGTTCGGCAGCTTCCTTTTCTTCGGCAAGCCTCTTATTGGTCAGCAAGACATCGCGGAAGCGATGCATCGATGACTGCATCTGATTGAGTTCCTTGATCCGGGAAGTTGCCATGTTCACATCGGTATTGCCGAGGCTGAGGTCATCCAGTGACGCAGTTGCCTCGACCAGCCGGGTGATCAGATGGCGCCGCAGGACCCAGGCCATCACCAGGCCCAACAGGACAACGATGCACAGCGCCAACACTGCAATCTGCTCGATTCTTCTGACCGCCGATGAAATACCTTCGACACCTTTGACGGCAACCGCCGCAGCATCTCTGGACAACCCCTTGCTCAGTGCCGTCAGCCGGGTGATTGCCGCGTTGCTGTGCTGAAGCGCCTCTGCCCGTTTGTCCAGGGCTTCTGCGCGCATCGTGAAGATCATCGTCAGCGTGTTGAATTCCTTGACCAGCGGCGACAGGTACTCGTAGTCACCGGTGCTCGGCAACTTCGCAACCTGGCTTTCCATGCGTTTCAGATTCTCGGCGAACTTGGCCTCAAACCCGGCGATGTCGTTTCTGTTTCGAACATTCGCCACGGTTGTCAGAATGCCCCGGCTGTCGCGAACCGTGGTCAGTAGTGACTGGGAAACGGCGCTGATCTTGGCCAGCTCGCCCAGGCTTCGCACAATAAACGGAACATCGTCCTGTTCCGCCTCCTTGAGCTCATCGGTCAATTCTTCCAGTTGCGACGCGCTGTCATCGGCGATCGAGGCCAGGTTGTCGTCAATTTCCTTGATGATCCTGGCGGCATGAACCAGATGGCCGGCAACCGCATCGTTGCCCTTGTCGAAGGCATCTGCGGCCGAACCGGCCGCTGCAATGGTATTGACCGCCGACTGTACCGCTTGCAGGTTGGTCGTTTCACTGGTGCCCGGCAGACCTGCAGTGATGCTGCGGGCGTTGGCAAGAATTTGTTTGCGCGCCTTTGCATCGGGCGCGGCGACAACCTGCGCCGCCAGACGGGTCAGGCTTTCGGTCGCAAGCGCGCGATTGTTTTGGTCCACCGATTGTGGAATGGCAACGCGGCTGGTTTCATCGGCCAACCCTTCGATATCGACAAGTTTCTGGCCGATCACCAGCGCCGGCAAACCGATAAGCAGCGCCATCAGCACAAACACAATCGTTGCAAAATGCGAGAGCCCCAGTGTCCTGTGGCTGGATATCACTTCTTCATTTGTTGACATATTTCCACCCATTGCCGCCCGTCCCGGGAGCGTTCAGATTTGGTCTTCTGAGAATGAGGAGCGGGACAACGCTTTTGTTTGCGCTGTCCCGTCTAGTCGTTGCTATGAGCCTGAGCCCGTGGTGCGCAGCACCAGAACGTCGGAAACGCTATGTTTGCGGCCATCGACATTGTTGAAAGCTGCCACGGCAAACTCGATGGTGCCCGATGGGTTAATCACCGCATCGTCGGCATGACCGGTGTCGAGCGCCCGCGACAATTCGAGATACCAGCGGCCCTCGCGCCAAACCCCTTTGGCCTTGATGTCAGCAATGCTGCCTTCAGGCTTCAGGTTGACGTCATACCGCGGCATCAGGTCTTCCTGTTTGGTGTTGTACTTGAACGGTTTATACAGCCGGCTGCCCTGATCGCTCTTGCGCGCCAGATAGACAACACCGCCATCCGGTGTCGGCCACTCTTTGGACTTTTTGAACGGCTTTTTGGAAACCTTCCAGAATTTGTCGTGGGCAATGCCGGCCGGGTTCGAGCGCGACGCCTTCCAGTGCCACACGTCAGCTTCAAACGGCGTCCCATCGATCTTGTTGGCAGAGAATTTGCCGGACATCTTGAAGGTCAGGGCAAAGCGATCCTCTTTTTGCTTGTCTTTCTTGTATTTGCCGGCCGCTTCATTCCAGCGGTAGGGTTTGTGGAGGATGTTCTCGCTGCTGTCGTCCCAGACCGCCAGCACATAGATGCGGCCATTCTTGACTGCAGCGCGCAGTTCCACGGCATCGACCCCGCCCCTGCCGGCAAGTGGCACCGAAATGGCTTCAATTCCATCCCAGTCACCGATCTGGCCATCAAGCACGATATCCTGAGACGGCACTGCCGCCGTCAGCATCTGGCCTGCATAAGCATTTGTTCCGAAACACGCGACACCGGCAAGCGCCGCCAAAGTGAATTTCCTGATCATGTCAACTCTCCTGTTTAAGTCTGTCCGACGCACAGCCTGCTGCCTAACCTTCGGCAGAGCCACGTTTTGCGAAATGTGTATGGTTAGGTTCCCCCACCTCTTGCCCCTAGTTCGCGGATTCGTCGATCCGCTGGACCGGAGTCATATCGCCCAATTCCCGAAGAACCTTAGGGCATTCAAATGAAAAAACCGTTAATTTAAAACCTAATTGAACAAAAAGTAGAAACATTCAAGAAAAAACTATAAAATAAACAATACAATGTAGCACAAAGAACACTAATTCAAAAATTTATTACAGACATATACTCGGATCATATTGTTAGAAATTAACACCCTATTTGCTTGGTTGTGCAAATCAAAGCACAGGAATTTTACCCTATATGACTCTGCGGAATATGCGTTTTCGCCTACAAAATCGGCCTTGCAACCTGCCTTTGACCATACTGCACGCACGAGTTGCAAACCCGCGTAACACGGAACCAGGCTTAAGTTGATCGATGGTCGCTTGTATGCCGGCGGGCCTGCAGACACGAAAAATCGGTCAAAATAAGCTGTATGATCCGATAGTTCTCTAGCCATCCCCACAAGAGGGAGGGGACGATTCCGTCCGTAGTTTGAATTTTTCAGCAGCCTGCTAAAATTCCTGCCAGTCGGCATCGGCTTCCTGAGCCGCACCGCCGGCAACGGCCCGCCGCACTGCCGTCTGCTGTTCGTGCACGGCATTGTCATTGACGTCTTCTTCAACAACCTCGGCAATCGGCATCGCTGCCGCTTCCTCGCCGGTCTTGAAAAACCCGACCACTTCACGCAAGTCACTGACCTGCGTCTGCGCCGATTGCAGCGCGCCGGTGGTTTCCTCAACCAACGCGCCGTTCTGCTGGGTCATCTCCTCCATCGAGTTGATCGCCCGGCTGACCTGGTCGATGCCCGATGACTGCTCCTGGCTGGCAGCCGCAATTTCGGAGACAAAGTCGGCAACCTTCTTGACCGAGCCGACAATCTCTTCGAGCGAAGCGCCGGCCTTGTTGACCAGTTCGACGCCTTCCTTGACCTGATCATCGGAGTTGGAGATCAATTCCTTGATGTCCTTCGATGCCTGCCCGGCCCGCTGCGCCAGCGCCCGCACCTCGTTGGCGACCACCGCAAAACCCTTGCCGGCATCACCGGCCCGTGCCGCCTCGACCGCTGCATTGAGCGCTAAAAGGTTGGTCTGGAAGGCGATCTCCTGGATCAGGCCGACAATCTCGGTGATCTGTTTCGAGGAGTCCTCGATCCGGCTCATCGCGGAAATCGCGTCGCCAGCCACCTCGCCGCCGTTCGTTGCCGATTCGCGGGCCGCCGCAGCAATCTGATTGGCTTCCTGGGCATTGTCCGCATTCTGTTTGACCGTTGCCGACAGCTCTTCCATCGAAGCTGTGGTCTCCTCAAGCGCGGACGCCTGGTGCTCGGTCCGGGTCGAAAGGCCGGTGACGCCAGTGGCGATCTCGCCGGTTGCGCCATCGACCGAGGCAGACGCTGCCACGATCTGTCCCGCGATCTGGCGAAGCTGATCGCTGGTGCGGTTCACATCGTCCTTCAACTGCTGGAAATTGCCCTTGTAGTCGCCCGTCATCCGTTTGGTCAGATCACCGCCGGCCAGGCCTGACATCACCTCTACGGTCTCGCCGAGGCCACGATCAACGGTCTCAACCAGCGCGTTCATGCCCCGGGTCAGCTCCAGCATGAAGCCGGCCTTGCCGTGTTCTTCAAGGCGCCTGGAAAAGTCGCCCAGCGCAGCCGCTGTCACGAGATCGGAGACCTCTTCCTCGATGGCGAGTTCCTGGGTTCGCTCACGCCATTCAACCACCGTGCCAAGGCGTTCGTCCTGATCGTTCAAGGCCGGACTGGCGATCAGGTCCAGCGTATGGCCGCCCTTGACCAGCTGCGCTGTGGTCTGTTCATCGATATTGGCGAGATTTTGCGACGTCATCTGTCCAATGTCGTGCAGATCATCGAACCGTTGGCCTATAATTCTGTGTGCTGCAAAGCCCGGCAGCATCGCAAATGGCGCGGCCAGCTCACCGTGCAGCCTCTTCATCGCCTTGTTGGCAAAGATCACCTCGCCGGCCGGATCGACCATGATCACCGCAGCCGAGGAATCGTTGAGCGCAGCATGGGTGCGGGCGGCGCGCACGCCGACGTTGCGAATCTCATCAAGCGAGCGGGCCATGTCACCGATCTCATCGGAGCGGTCACCGCCGGGAATCGCAACTTCCATATCGCCGGCAGCCAGCCGCCCGGTAGTTGCGGTCATGGCGACAACCGGATTGATCACCCGCCGCGACACGATCATGAAACTGGCCGCGGTGGTTACCACCGCCAGCAACAACAACAGCGACGAGACAACAAGCACCATTGAGGCCCTGCCGGATTGACCGGCGGCATGAATCTGGTTGGCTGCAATCAGGGCATCTCGCAATCCCGTCAAACTGGTCAGGGCTTCACGCTTTAAGCTAAGCCACTGCTTGGCTGATACCGGATAACGACTTGCCGAGACGCTAGCATCAAAGTTTGCCTTCCGCGATTTCCCGAATTTGCCGATAAACTGCTGTCGCACAGATTCCACAGCATCTTTCAACACCGAATCCGCTGCCGCCGCATCGGCAGTATTCGAGATCGTTTGCCACGCCTGATCCATACGACCACGATGGTCCAGCAGAACCCGCGCCTGACGCGGTGACAGTGGTTCCTCCTTGAAGATGGCACCCGCGACCATGACGGATTCACGGCCAGCAAAGTCGGTTATGGACAACGTGAGATCCTTGAGGAGCGAGAGGGTCTGGGTGACTGGATCGACCAAATTTGCCTGGTGGGCAACATCGCGGCGCAACGACGCCTGTGCACTGATGGCCTTGGCCGCCATTTCATTCCAATCTTTCAGGACACCGTAGTCACGGTCCCCGATCGGCTTCTTCAGCTCTGTCATCATCCGCGCCCGGACCCGTGCAAACGCGTCATATGCCGCATCAGCTTCTTCTACTAGCTGACCGGCGTCAGCCTGCGAAGTGCCGATGCCTTGGCCAGGACGTTCGGCTGACAGCAGCATCTTGGCCTTCAGCCAGCTCGCATCCATGCGGCCGGAAATCGCAGTGAATACACCGGCCGTACTGGAACTGCCGGTTATCAGGAATTCAGCAGCCAGATCACGTTCGGTGATGATCTCGCCACTGCTCTCCAGTAGAGAATCAGCAATCTTGTTGACCTTGACCACACGCGTCGCAACGCGGCCGTCCTTCCAGGCATCAAGTGCCATCATGCCGCTGACCGACACCACAAGCAGGCTTAAAAAACCGATTGTGCCGACAAGCAGCGAACGCAGATTGAAGCTCGCCCAACTCATGAGCAACCCACCATTATTTTACCCCCCGAACACGCCATCCAGATACCACAGTTGTCGGCACTGCTTCAGTGCACGATAATCCTCAATACAACCTGGAACTCCTGCCAGTCCCCGTCATCGTCCCTTTCACCAGCTGCGGCAGCGCCGCTGCCGGCCACCGCCCGGCGCCCTGTCGATTGCTGCCTGTCGACCGGATGATCGGTCGGCATGCCTTGCCTTGTCTTTTATGCGCCCCGAATATCGTCTCAATGCACAACGGCCTTCTCGATCAGCCGATCGAGAGCGATCATTGCGACCATGTCTTCTTCCACTGAGATCAGCCCGTCCAGATAGGGGTTCTCAGCTTCGCCGCCGGTATCGGGGATCGGCATGATGTCGGTTTGCTTGATCGTCAGGATGTCGGACACGGCATCGACCAGCAAGCCGTTGAGCTTGCCGTCGATCATCACGATCACCA
>JABDJG010000474.1 GCA_013002595.1 Hyphomicrobiales bacterium
CCCAGAGCCGCCGCAAGAAGAAGCGGAAGCAGGGCGAATAGAACCCAACCGTAGGCGCAGTCTTAGCCTCGGGCAGCAGCACGGTCAGCACGGTATTGCGGGCCAGCCCGTTGCGGCAGGATCACCGCAACCGTAGTGCCTTTGCCCTCGCGGCTGGTGATTTTCATCTTGCCGCCGTGCAGGTGGATCAGTGACCGTGAAATCGCCAGCCCAAGGCCGGAGCCGTTCTTGGTTTTGGTGAACTGGTTTTCGACCTGCTCGAACGGCCGGCCGAGCTTGTCGATCTGATCTTCGGGAATGCCAATGCCGGTATCTGCAATCGTGATGCGGACCCGGTTGTTGTTCTGGGTGACCCCGATCGTTACCTTGCCCTTTTCCGGCGTGAACTTCACCGCATTTGTCATCAGGTTGATCAGCACCTGCTTGAGGGCCCGCTTGTCAGCTTCCAGGGCGACCGGTTTGGGCAGTTTGGTGATGAGCTTGACGCCGCCTTCATCGGCGCGCGGAGCAACGATCCTGAGGGCATCATCGATGATCGCCCCGACATCTTCGCTGGCATAATCAAGCGACACCCTGCCAGCCTCGATTTTCGACATGTCGAGAATGTCGCTGATGACATCCAGCAGGTACTGACCCGAGCGGTGAATGTCATGCGCATAGTCGATGTATTTATCGTTGCCGACCGGACCGAAAAACTGCTGTTCCATCACCTCGCTGAAGCCGATGATCGCATTCAACGGCGTGCGCAATTCGTGGCTCATGTTGGCCAGGAACTCCGACTTTGAGCGGTTGGCCGTTTCTGCGCGGGTTTTCTCGCGAGCATATTTTTCAGCCAGATCGGCCAGGCGCTGCGACTGTTGTTCAAGCGTTACCCGGGACTTCTGCAGGTCGCTCACGGTGTTCATCAATTCGCGCTCTGAATCCATCAGCCGTTCTTCGTGCTGCTTGAGCGGCGTGATGTCGGTGCCGATCGATACGAACCCGCCATCCTTGGTGCGCCGTTCATTGATCTGCAGCCACCTGCTGTCGCCGAGCTGGACTTCGAACGTATTCCCATCAGCCGGTTCGTTGCCGCCGATCGGCATGCGCTGGCGCACGACGGGCTCCTTGGCAGCGCGGGCAACATCTTCATATCCGGTGCCCGGCACGCAGACACTGGCCGGCAGCGAATGAAACTGCTGATACTTGGAATTGCACATGACCAGATGGTTGTCGGCGTCCCACAGGACAAACGCCTCGGAAATGTTTTCGATCGCATCCTTGAGACGCAGCTCGGCTTCCTGATTGAGGCGGTCGGCAAGTTTCTGCTCGGTGACATCAATTGCAATGCCGACCAGGTGCGGTGCCTGCTCGCCGGGCGCGTCGGCAAGTTCGGCGCGCGCTCTCAGCCAGACCCAGTGGCCGTCACGATGGCGCATGCGGAATTCCTGGTCAACCGACGTGCGCCCGCCTTGCAGCATGGTATTCGCCAGCTTGTCGAGCTGCTCGTCGTTCTCGTGCAGCCGCTCGGCAACTTCGCCGTAGGACAGGAATTCACCGCTCGGTTCAAGTCCGAGAATGTCGTACATCGACTTCGACCAGAAGATGCGTCCGCGCGCCACATCCCAGTCCCACAGGCCACAGCGGCCTCGGTCGAGTGCCTTGTCGAGCCGGCCGGTCGCAACGGCCAGTGTCTGGTCGGCTTCGGCAGCGCGCGCCGCCTGCCAGTGGAACGCTGCCCCGAGCAGGACGAGGACGGCCAGAGTGACAATAAACAAGGTGGCGATCTGGGTGACGTCACTGCGCCATGCAGCTAGCACCTGACTGCGCGGATGTATGAGCAACAGGCTGCCTGGATAAAAGGTCAGCGGCTGCAGCATGATAAAGGCCTCTTCACCATTGGCCAGGATCGTGTTGTGCATCTGTTTGTAGGAAGCACCGGACAGTTGGAAGTTGGTCGCCGTCAGGCTGTTGAGTGTGTGGCCTTCCAGTTTGGCCTGTTCCGGCAAGGTGGTGCGGACAACACCGCGTTCATCGACGATGGCAAACAGCCGGCCGGCGCTTCCCGCTTCCTTGGGCAGCGACCGCTTGAGGTCCTCGGCAACCGGCAGGCGGATCACCGCGCCATTGAGTGTTTCCTGCTCGAAGCGGTCATCCAGCTCGTAGGCCGCCAGCTTGAAATACAAAAGCGATTGGCTGTTGTGTTCGGCAATGTGTGCTGAGCGGTTGACGACGAGCTGCAGACCCAGCGCTGTGCCCAGCGTCAGGATGAAAAGAGTGATAAGAACCGTGATGAGATTACGAAGCAGCCGCTCCGAGATGGAGACACTCGACCAGTGACGGAAAATCAGCGGGAGCCGAAGCCGCCGCTCATTGAAAAACAACCCGCCAAGTTGAGCCTTTGACAAAATCTTTCCCCGCTAGATCAGAATTGTTTCAGTCAAAAACAATCCTGATCGCCTCCAACAAATTAGCGGACGAGTCACGTCTCAGATTGGCTCAATCCGAAACGATCGCACGCTAGCAGAGTCCCAACCCCAGACCCCGTGATCCTGAAGGCGAAAATCGCCGTCCCCTGAGTCAACGCGAATCACATTAGGACATTGATTCGAAAGTGAAATGATTTGTCCAGTGCGGATGCTGTCAATAATCCATGAGCAATATCGGAAAACTGAGCTAAATTCAGGGTTTTCGGTAATTATTCCGCATACGTAACGAATTTATTGAAGAGAACGGTTGACGATTTCAAAGGTGTCCCGTGACAGATCGGGGCTGTCCAGCAAACCGCGCAAAACGTCCTCGGCAAGCCGCCGGCGACCCGGTTCCAGAGCCCGCCAGCTCTTGAAGGTCGCGGTCATGCGGGCTGCCACTTGCGGGTTGATTTTGTCGAGCCTGAGGATCACCTCTGCCACAAGCCTGTATCCTGAGCCATCGGCCGCATTAAAACACACCGGATTAGCGGCCGCGAAAGTGCCGATGAGGGCACGCACCCGATTGGGCTGGGTCAGCTTGAAGGCACCGTGGTCCATCAGCTCGCGAACCTGCGCCTCGCAACCGCCGAACGGCCACTGTGCATTCAGGGCAAACCATTTATCGACCACCAGATGATCACCCTTGTAGTGCTCATAGAATGTATCGAGTGCCTCGATCCGCCGCGGGTGATCGAGATGCGCAAGCACCGTGAGCGCGCCGGCCGTGTCGGTCATGTTCGTTGCGGACCGGAAATGTTCGAATGCCAGTTCTGCACCCTTGTCGGTGTCGGCTGCAGCGATCAGCGCCAGCACGGCATGGCGCAGCGAGCGCCGGCCGGCATCGTCTGGAGCGGGATTGTACGGCCCGCTGCCGGCAAGCTCGTGCCACAGGTCTTCGAGTTCGCCGATGAGATGCCGGCCAAGGCCGGTCGCTATCACGTTGCGCGCTTCATGTACCAAAGAAGGATCAACGTCCTTTCCGATACTGCTGGCAAGATCCGTTTCGCCGGGCAAGGTCAGCATCAGCGCCTTGAACGCCGGCTCCAGATCGCTTTCTGACAGAACGCTGGCCAGTGCCTCGGCAAACGGTTTTACCGATGGCCTGCGCGCCGACTTGGCCTGCGCCTCGATGGTCTCGATGATCAGCCGCTGCGCAACCCGTTGCACCGATTCCCAGCGGTTGAAGGCATCGCTGTCGTGCTGGATCAAAAACAACCGGTCGGCCAATGGCAGATTGGCGCGCAGCTTGACCGGCGCAGTAAAACCTCGATTGATCGAAGGCACCGGCCGCTGGGTAATGCCGGTGAAAGTGAAAGTCTGTGACTGCTGGGTCAGTTCGATAACCGGCTGGTCAAGCTTGCCCGTCCCGTTCAGCTCAAGTTGGCAGTCTTTGCCGTTGTGCCCGATCAGTCCGATCTCGAGCGGCACCAAATGCGGTTTCTTATCCTTCTGGCCGGGCGTATCCGGGATCGTCTGGGTGATGGTGAGCTTGTAGGTCTGCCTTGCCTTGTCGAACCTGCCTTCAGCGGTGAGCTCGGGCGTGCCGGCCTGTTCATACCAGCGGAACAGTTGCTTCATGTCACGGCCCGATACCTCGGCGACACAGGCGATGAAGTCCTCAACCGTCGCTGCCTCCCCGTCATGCCGCTCGAAATAAAGGTCAGTTGCCGCGCGAAACGTCTGTGAGCCGACAAGGGTGCGGATCATCCGGCAGATTTCGGCACCCTTTTCGTAGACCGTTGCGGTATAAAAGTTGTTGATCTCGATGAAGGACTGCGGCCGCACGGGATGGGCCAGAGGACCGGCGTCTTCGGGAAACTGGTGTGCTCTGAGCGTGCGCACATCTGAGATGCGCTTGACCGACCGGGATCTCAGGTCGGATGTGAACTCCTGGTCGCGGAACACCGTAAAACCTTCCTTCAGACACAATTGGAACCAGTCCCGGCAGGTTACCCGGTTGCCGGACCAGTTGTGGAAATACTCGTGCGCAATGATGCTTTCGATGTTGGCATAGTCCTGATCGGTCGCCGTGCCGGGCAGGGCCAGAATGTATTTGTCATTGAAGACGTTGAGACCCTTGTTCTCCATGGCGCCCATGTTGAAGTCGGAGACCGCAACGATCATGAAGACGTCGAGATCATACTCGCGGCCATAGGCCTCTTCGTCCCACGTCATCGATTTCTTGAGGCTCTCCATTGCCCAGCCGCAACGGTCCTGCTTGCCGTGCTCGACATAGATTTCCAGGGCAACCTCACGGCCGGACATGGTCGTAAACGTGTCCTTGACGACAGCCAGGTCGCCGGCGACAAGGGCAAACAGATAGCTGGGCTTGGGATGCGGATCGTACCATTCGGCATAGTGCACCCGGTCGTCTGGGTGTTCCGTTCCGGGCAAATCGTCGTCCACGGCATCGGTCTCAAGCAAATTTCCATTCGACAATAGGATCGGGACAGATTTGTTGTCTGCAACGATAGTAACATAGTATCGTGCCAGGACGTCCGGCCGGTCGAGGAAATAGGTGATCCGCCGAAATCCCTCGGCCTCGCACTGTGTGCAATAGATGCCGTTCGAGAGGTAAAGGCCGGACAGGGCGGTATTGGCCTTCGGGTCGATGGTAACCTCGGTTTCCAGCTTGAAGGCCTGTTGCGGCACGTCCTTGATGACGAGCTGGCCATCGGCCTCTTCAAACTCGCCTGCGGCAAGTTCGCGCCCGTCCAGCGCCACTCTGTTCAGGATCAACGCCTCACCGTCGAGCTTCAGATCGACCACACCGCCGGTCCAGGCCGGGTTGGGCCGCATATCAAGTCGCGCCCGAACCCGCGTCGCCTGCGGATCGAGCGCAAAATGCAGCTCCACCTCATCGATCACGTAAGGTGGTGGCGCGTAGTCGCGCAGATGGATGGTTTGCGGCGTTTCAGTACGCATATAGTCCGACTCGGCTCGATGTTAGATTTGGCCCTTTTTGGGTTCTTGCAGGCAGGACCAGCCGAGTCAAACGACTTTGCCAATATTGCTGCAAGGTTCAACGTCTAGTTATAGAATCTGTCGATTCTGTAGCGGTTCAGGTCAATATTCGACGGTTTTCCGGCCATCATCTCAGCAATCAGCCGGCCGGTGGTTGGACCCCACGTCATCCCCAGATGACCATGCCCGAACGCATACCAGACATTTTCAAGCATTGGCGAAGGTCCGATAACCGGGAGTGAATCCGGTGTGCCCGGCCGCCGCCCCATCCATCTCTGGGCGCTGTCGTCGAGCGGTCTCAGGTTTGGCAAAACCCGTTTGAACACTTTCCACAGCACGTTGGCCCGTTCCCAGTTCGGCGGCGCATCGACACCGGCGAATTCATCGGTCCCGGCGAGCCGCAACCCGACATCGAGTGGCACCATGGCGCCGTGCCGCGCTGCCCAGGTGAGGTTACGGTTGATCTTCACGCCCGGGTCCGGAATCGTCAGATGATAGCCGCGCTCGGCCTCCAGCATTGTCCGTGTGCCCAGTTGTTTGGCCAGCAGGTCCGAATAGGCGCCGGCGGCAATCACCAGCTTGTCGACGACCATCTCACCCTTCTCGCGCAGCACCAGCCTGAGCGCCCGTGTGCCATCATGCTCGGCGGACACCACATCATCCTGCAAAACCGCGCCGCCATTGCGCACCATCGCTTCGGCCATCGCGGCAACGAAGGTCGCAGGGTTCTTCAGGCTGTACCAGACGTCATACCAGGTCCCGAGCGCAAAATCGGTTGCGATGTCGGGCTCCAGTTCGCGCAACTCGCCGGGGCTGATCCGTTTCTGGTCGAAGCCGAACTCGCGCAGGATTTTCCGACTGCCGTCTTCTGCGCGGTACTGTTCTTCACTGTCGAACAGGCGGATGCCGTCAACCCTGTTGAGCATATCGGCGGTCCCGGTCTTGCCCATGATGTCGTCGTAGTCCGACAGCACCCTCAGGCTGAGTGCGGCCTTGCCCTCGATGATATGCCGCTTGACGCTCGGTTTCACGCAATGCGCAGCCTTGAGCATCCACGGCAGCGCCTTCGGCAGGTGCCGCCAGCGGATGTGCAATGGCCCGAGTGGGTCGAGCAGCCAACCCGGCAGTTTGGTCAGCACGCCGGCATGAAACTCCGGCAGGACGCTGCACGGCACGACACCGCCGGCATTGCCGAACGAGCATCCCTGGCCCGGCGGCACCCGGTCGATGACCGTCACGTCGTAGCCTTCCGACTGAAGGTGCACCGCACACGAGATGCCGATGCTGCCGGCACCGACGACGGTGGCGTGGGGTTTGGAGGATGCCATCAGGCGTTACTGATTCCGTTTGTCTTCAAAGTGCTGCACGCAATAAGCCGTAAGGACCTGCATCAGACGAGTTGGCCGTAATTTTCCAAGCGAGGCAAGCACAATGCGGCCGGTTTCAACAGGCCCTCGAATGGGCCTGACGCCGAGCGGCTCTCCATCATAGGTCACATCGCCATGTGGCCGCGTGGCAAGCAGCGAATACCCGTGCCCCTTGCCGACCAACCCGCGCACCAGTTCCATCGATGGCGAACTGAAAGCAATATCCGGTTCAACGCCGGCAGCCCGCATCAGACCGAGAAAGTAAGTCCGGCTCGGCGCCACATCGAGCAGGATCATCGGTTCATCCTCAAGATCCTTCAGTGACACGTCATCGTGCTTCAACAATGGATGCGTGGCATGCAGCAGCACGTAAGGGTGCAACTGGGTCAGGGCAACGGTTTCGATATCCTCGGGCAGATCCACATCATAGAGCAGCGCCAACTCGAACCGGCCACGCCGCAACCCGTCGATCAGATGTTCCTGGGTTGCCTCATGGATGTGCACCCGGCTGCCCGGATAGTCCACCGCGAACCCGTCGATGAGCCCCGGCAGGAACAAAGGCGCCAGGGTTACAAAGCTGGCCAGATGTACTTCGCCGGTGATCTCCTGGCTGGTCGAGGCAGCAAGGTCCTGCAGTTCGTTGGCATGCTGCAGGAGATTGCGTGCCTGCGATAGCACTTGCGCGCCAGCCGGCGTGGTCGAAACGCCTGCCGCATGATGGCGGATCAGCAACTGTACCCCCAGCTGATCTTCAAGTTTGCCAATCGCAGCCGACACCGATGGCTGCGAGACATTGAGCCGTTCTGCAGCCTTCACGACCGAGCCTTCGCCGGCGGCAAGGACAAAATATTCTAGCTGGCGCAGTGAGTATCTGATCATGTCGGTGATACTGGCGGATGCTCTTTACATAGTCAAAAACTATTCAAATTGTAAAAAGAAAGTATTTTGACATAAGTGCGCTCCATGGCACTCTCAAATCAGCAATTTCAGCGATGAACCGCGCTTGGAAGGATTGACTCATGCAAGATCCAGTCATCTCCCGTATTAGCAAGCCAGGCCGCTACGCGCTGCCGGCTGCCGAAGCCGAGCGTTTCACGTCTGCCATGGCGATGGCCGCGACCGCCGTTTCTGTAGTCACCACCGATGGTGCCGCCGGCAAGTTTGGCCTGACCGTGAGTGCTGTGTCGTCGGTGTCCGCCGAGCCGCCGATGGTTCTGGCCTGCATCAACCGCCGCAGCCCGCTTGCAGAGGCGGTGACCCGCAACAAAATCTTTTGTATCAACCTCCTGGCCGCCAGCCAGTGCCTGGTCTCGGACGTTTTCGCCGGCCGGGCGAGCGAAGCAATGCCTTACGACTTCAGCTGTGCCGATTGGTATTTTGGAATGACCGGCGCGCCGATGCTGGCGGGTGCTGCAGCCTCGTTCGACTGCAATCTGGAAGCCGCCCATGACGCCGGCACCCATCGCATCATCATCGGCAAGGTGTTGCAGGCAGCGACCGGCGAGCACGAACCGCTGGTCTATGCCCGCCGTGGCTACCGGTCCATCACCGATCTCAATCACTGAGAACAAATCCGCACAGGGGAATAACAGAATGATCAGAACAGGCGATCAATATCGCGAATCGATCCGCGATGGCCGTGACGTATGGATCAACGGCGAGAAGGTGAACGACGTCACCACACATCCCAGCTTCAAGCCGGCGGTCGATATCCGCGCCCGAATTTACGACATGCAGCACGACGCCGCGACCCGTGATGTCATGACTGCCGAGGTCGATGGCGACATCGTCGCCCAGGGCAGCAAACTACCCTACACCCAGGACGACTGGCATGCCAAACGCAAGGCCATCGACACCGTCATGTACGACATCGGCGGCATTGTGACCCGCGTCGGCGATGAGACGGTTGGCGAGATGTGGTCGCTGTGGGACGGCAAGGACATCCTCAACGAGATCGACCATCGTTTTTCGGAGAACATCGAACGCCACATCCATCAGGTCATCAAGGACGATCCGTTTCACGTGTCGGCCAACACCGATCCCAAGGGCGACCGTTCTCTACGCCCGCAGGATCAGGATCCTGACATGCTCACCCATGTGGTCAAGGAAACCGACGCCGGCATCATCATCCGCGGCGCCAAATACGAGACCGCTGCGGCCTATTCCAACCAGGCCTTCTTGAAACCCACAATTGCCAACTGGGGCGATGCAAAATTGTCCGACTATGCGCTCGGATGCATCGTTCATATGAACGCGCCGGGCGTCAAACACATCTGCCGCACCGGCTTTACCGGGCGCGCGCCGGAGCGCGACTATCCGCTTTCCAACAAGTTCGACGAGGTCGACACCGTCATGGTGCTCGACGATGTGCTGATCCCCTGGGAAGATGTCCTGTTCTATCAGCACACCCGTGCCGCCACCTTCATCCGGGCGACCCTGCACCGCTATTCGGCGTTCCCGTTTGTCCAGCGCACCCTGTCGTTCGCCGACATGATGATCGGCGCCGCCTTGTGGAACGTCAAACAGACCGGCCTCGACAAGCAGCAGGCGGTGATGGAAAAACTTGCCGAACTCGCTGTGTGGCGTGAAGGCATCAATGCTCACCTGACCGCTGCGGTCGCCACGGCGGAGGAAAGCCCGAACGGCCTGCTGATGCCCAACCAGTCGCTGCTGTTCACCGGCCGTGTCCATGCCATGACCAACCTGCCCAAGATGATGCATCTGGCCCGCGAACTGTGCGGCGGTCAGATCTGCGTCACGCCCGATGCAGCCGCCTTCGAGCATCCCGAAACCGGCAAGTGGCTCGAGAAATTCTACTCGATCAACGACAGCTGGATTGCCGAGGATCGCCGCAAGCTGCTGGCGCTGGCCCGCGACCTGGTCAATTCGGATTATGCCGGCCACCGCCTGACGTTCCAATTGTTTGCCCAGTCGCCGCCATTTGCGCATCTGGCTGCGGTCTACCGCAATTTTGACTGGAACGGGCCGCTGGAATTTGCTCATAAGGCAGCTGGTCTGTCCGACCGTGTATGGGGCGAGAAAAAGCAGGCCGCCGAATAGGAGAATAACAACATGGCCCACAAGCGCCTGCGCCCGTTCAATACCAAAGAGACCTATCCCGAGCAGAAGCTCAACAACGACCTCAGCCAAGGGGGCGTTGCGCGCGGCACCATGGTGTTTCTGCGCGGCCAGGTCGCCCAGGATCTCGACACCCGCGAGAGCCTGCATGTCGGTGATGCCGGCCAGCAGACCGCCAAGGCG
>JABDJG010000008.1 GCA_013002595.1 Hyphomicrobiales bacterium
CCCAGTTGACAGCACCTGATTCAACCTGCGTCTTCACTTCGCCGAGACCGCCATTGTAGTTTTCCCAATGGATCTTCTTGCCGGTCTTGGCTTCCCATGGTGCACCATAGGCCTTTTGCTGTGATGCCGTGTATGCACCACCCCAAGAGGTTACGGTGAGATCAGCAGCACTTGCAGCACCAATGCCCATGGCAAGAATGCTGACAGTGGCTGCCAGTTTCAAAGAGATTTTCATTCAACAACTCCCTTGCTGTGTGATCCGGCTATCCTTAGCCGGGGTTCGGGTCGCGCGGGCTTCAGGCCCATCAACACGTTCCCAATTCGTTTCGGGGCGCTATAAGTCTCTCCCCAACTTTTGTAAGCGCCCCAGTTCATCCGTGCAGAAGCAAACCTGCCTCAACTCACGAAAGCTGTGTCGGATCCAGTGCCCTGCAATCCGCCATGTTCCATCCGATTTTGGTTGTCGATCCTTCGGCCAGAGGCTCATGGCCATAGGTGTTCGGAATTTTGACGATAAAGTCATCATGGCCGGCAACCGTCATGCGGGTACGAATATGATCGCCAAGATAGATCAACTCTTCGATACGGCCTTCCATGATGTTTGGTACCGTGCCGCGCTTGGGGTTCACATCAACCCGCTCAGGACGCAGCGACATCATCGTGCGGTCACCGACACCGCCGATATTCACACCAAGCGCCTTGACAGTCTCGCCGGAATCCAACTTGACGGTGCACTCATCATTCTTGCCGAGCTTCTCGATACGACCGTGCAGTTTGTTGTTCTCACCGATGAACTGCGCAACGAACGAATTCATCGGGCGCTCATAGAGATCATCCGGCGATGACAGCTGCTGGATGACGCCATCGTTGAAGACCGCGATTCGATCTGACATGGTCAGCGCTTCGGACTGGTCGTGGGTCACATAGACAACCGTAACACCCAGGTTCTCATGGATGTGCTTGATCTCATATTGCATCTGCTCGCGCAGCTGCTTGTCGAGTGCGCCAAGCGGTTCGTCCATCAGAACCAAGTCGGGCTCGAATACCAGCGCACGGGCAACGGCGACACGCTGCTGCTGTCCGCCGGACAATTGTGCAGGTCGCCGGTTTCCGAACTGCGGCAACTCAACCATCGTCAATACCTTGTTGACGCGATCCTCCACTTCGGCCTTGCCCATGCCGCGAACCTGCAGCGGGAACGCCAAATTCTCCGCCACCGTCATATGCGGGAAAAGAGCATAGTTCTGGAACACCATGCCGATGCCACGCTTGTGTGGCGGCACATTGTTGATCGGACGATCGTTCAGATAGATTTCCCCGTGGGTGGCCGGCTCGAAACCTGCCAGCATCATAAGGCACGTGGTCTTGCCAGACCCTGACGGGCCCAACATGGTCAAGAACTCGCCCGTGGCGATATCTAGATTGAGATCCTTTACGACCAGCTGTTCGCCGTCGTAGCTTTTTTGCACGCCTGTGAAGCGAACCATTGGTTCGCTGACGTTCTTACTCTCTGCCATTTACTCCCCTGACGCTTCCTGCCGCACGTGTCTGTTGTCGTTGCTGGTCCTAATCTGACCGCTTTCCAGACTGAATGCTATCCTCACAGCGCAAAACCCTTAATGCACTGCCGTTACAATAACAAACGAATTTCACAGCGCAAGAGGCGCTTTGCGAACTTTCAGTTTCGAGTGGCGACAATGTTGTGTTCCGGCCCGTACGGAAAACCGGTGATATTCTCGTTACCGTCTTCGGTAATAACCAGAATGTCATGCTCACGATAGCCGCCAGCGCCGGGCTGCCCTTGCGGTATCATGATCATCGGCTCCATGGAAACGACCATGCCCGGCGCAAGGACCGTGTCGATGTCCTCGCGCAGCTCAAGGCCGGCTTCGCGGCCATAATAATGCGACAGGACGCCAAACGAGTGACCGTAGCCAAAGCTGCGGTACTGCAGCAGATCGTCAGACCGGTATATCTCGTTCAATTCCTGGGCGATATCGCTGCATCTGGCACCAGGTACGAGAAGCTTGAGCCCGGCTTCATGAACTTTACAGTTGATCTCCCAGTACCTGAGGTGCGCATCGCTGGCGTGGCCGGCAAACAACGTACGTTCAAGGGCAACATAATAACCGCAGGCCATCGGAAAGCAATTGAGCGACAGGATATCGCCGGCCTCGATCTTGCGCGTGGTCAGTGGATTGTGAGCACCGTCGGTATTGACGCCGGACTGGAACCAGGTCCAGGTGTCCATCAGCTCCGAATCCGGCCATCTACGGGCGATTTCAGCGACCATCACGTTGGTCGAATGGCGGGCGATCTCAGCCTCGGTTGCGCCGACGGCCAGGGCTTCGACACAGGCCGCACCACCGAGATCGGCGATTGCCGCCATAGCCGTAATGTGGGCGATTTCCTCCGGTGACTTGATCATCCGTTGCGCCATGCTGGCCGGCGATATGTCCACGAACTCGCACCCTGGCATGACAGCGGCCAGTTGCCGGCGCACAGCAAGGGTCATGTGATCATCCTCAACGCCGATCCGCCGGGCGCTGCCGGCCAGCTCACGTACGGCGGTGAAGAAATTGTCGCGCTGCCAGTCGGTATAAGTAACGTTATCACCAAAGGTGCGACGCCAGGGCTGGCCGCCGTCGATGGCTGCTGAAACCGTGGTGGCGCCGCTTTGTGTGATGACCAGCGCGTAGTTGCGGCCGAACTGGCAATACAGAAAACCGGACAGGTAGCAGATGTTGTGAAACGAGGTAAAGACGGCCGCATCGATCTGCTGTTCGGCCATGATGGCGCGGACCGCGTCTTGCCGGCGCTGCATTTCCTGGCCTGAAAACGGGTACGGCGCCTTTTCGCCATTGTGGCGATAGTCGACGCGGCTGGGACGGTCCGGGGAAACATGGATGTTCATTGCTATAACCTTTTTTTGGCGGGGCGCCCAAATGCGAAATTCATTCACATGAAACGCTGCGAAATATTTTTCTTGTCCACATTTCCCATCTTTGCTGCGGTGTCAAAGGATGATCTTTCACATGTCATATGAGCAATATTCATGCTAAGATTTGGCCATGGACAAGTTGCCGCCACTCACAGCGCTTAGAAGCTTCGAGGCAGCTGCGAGAAATGGAAATTTTTCGCAAGCCGCCGAAGAGCTGTGCGTTACGCAATCAGCCGTAAGCCATCAGATCCGGCAGCTGGAAACCTGGTTCGGGTTTAATCTGTTTCAGCGCAATGGCCGGCGCATTTCGGTGACCGCAAAAGGGGCCGAACTTGCAACCAGCCTGACCGAAGCGTTCGGCGATGTTGCACGGACCTGCCGGCGGATCAGCGCCAGTGAGGATGCACCGGTGCTGACCGTTGCCGCGATCCCGTCTGTGGCAACCTGCTGGTTGATCCCCAGGCTCAATGATTTCTGGCAGCGTCATGCCGACGTCCGCATCAAGCTGCTCTATGCAATTCATGGTCAGCAGATCGATTTCCAGGACATTGATATCGCAATTGCATATGGCGAAGGCGATTGGGACGGGGTGCAAGTTACAGAGCTTCTGGCCGGGGCGGCCATGCCGGTGTGCAGCAAGCAATATCTTGACGACAGGGGGCCGTTCGACAAACCGGACTACCTGCTGGGCGCCGATCTGCTGCACGAACAGAACCGGCGCGGCTGGGAGAACTGGTTCCACAATGCTGGTGTTAAGACCGACAGTCTGCCACCCGGCCCGGTGTTTGAGGATTTCAACCTGTTGCGCTCAGCAGCCCTGGCCGGGCACGGCGTAGCGCTGTGCGCGCCGACTTTGCTGGCCGATGATCTTGAAACCGGGCGGCTGATAAAGTTGTCCTGCGTGCCGGTGCAGACCAGTTTTGACTACTACATTCTGGAACCGCACGAGTTGCCCGGCGACAAACTGGAGGCACGGGAAACTTTCAAAGACTGGTTGCTGGACAGCGCACAACCGGACCGATGACGGGTGTAGGCAGAATTTCGCTCTTTGGAACTGCACATTCAATCACGCGGCTTTTGCTTGACGTTGAAGTCCAGATGCCCGCATTGTCCCTGTCATGGATGAGATTGTGTTACAAGACCGCGCCGCCGGCCAGGGCGAAATGATCGACCCCTTTGGACGACGTGTGTCTTACCTGCGTGTCTCGGTCACCGACCGGTGTGATTTCCGCTGTGTCTATTGCATGTCGGAGAACATGACATTTCTGCCGAAACGCGATGTGCTCACGCTGGAAGAGCTCGAGCGGATGTGCAGCGCTTTTGTCGACAAGGGCGTGCGAAAGATCCGCTTGACCGGCGGTGAGCCGCTGGTGCGGCGCAATATCATGTCGCTGATAGGGGATCTGTCACGGCACCTGAAAACCGGCGCCCTGGAAGAGTTGACGCTGACCA
>JABDJG010000065.1 GCA_013002595.1 Hyphomicrobiales bacterium
GCCTCGACCCGATTGAGATTCAGACCATCGAAGGCATGACCCAGCAGCGCCGTGACAGCTTCGCTCATGTACCTGCATCGGGCATAGGGGGCGCCGATCCAGTAGCCTAGCGAGGCGGTCTGGGCAACGCCGCGGCGTACGTTCGACAAGGTCGCACCGCCCAGCAATTCATTGTCCTGGTTGGAGAATATCAGGTACGAGTACGCCACATCGTCGCGAACATCACGGGCGCAGCGCTTGACCCTTGCACGGAACGAAGACCGGGTCAGGTCATCATGCGGCCATGTTGGCTCCCACGGCTTGAGGAATGACCTGCTCTTGCTGCGCAACGACGACCATTTGGCAAAATCGGCGTGAACCGGATATCGCATATAGATACGGTCGGCGCGAATGACGCTGCTGGTCTCGTTGGACTGTACGCTACGCAGAAAAACCATGATGCTCAGAGTGTATGTCGATGTTGACGATCAGGCAAATCTTGCAGCCATCTGATCGTAAGTTGCAAGCCCCGACAAGTCTCCAACGGCAGCCAATGCCGGTTGCGGGTGCCTGAACAACCTGGCGGCCAATGCTTTCAATTCATCAACCGAAACGGCATCGACCCTGGCCACAAAGTCGGTGATATCCGGCACTTTGCCGAAAGCAAAGAACTGACGGGCGATCTGATCGCAGCGGCTGGATGCGCTTTCCAGGCTCATCACCAGGCTGGCCTTGATCTGTGCTTTGGTGCGGTCAAGCTCATCTTCGTCGATATCATCGAGCAATGACAAGATCACATCGCTGGTTACGCTGATGAGCTCGGCCGACTTGTCGGGGGCCGTGGCAGCGTAAACGGAGATGTTGCCACCGTCAGCATAGGACGAGGCAAACGCAAACACCGAATAACACAGCCCACGTTTTTCGCGAACTTCCTGAAACAATCGCGACGACATGCCGCCGCCGAGCACGCCGGCCAAAACCTGCTTGGCCATTATGCTGTCGTCGTTATAGGCAACGCCGGGGAAAGACAGAACGATATGGGTCTGATCCAGCGGACGTTCGACGAACTGCGGACCACCGGTAAATTCAGGCGGTTTCCAGCTGTTGCCACCGCCCAGCCTGAGTGTCGCCAGCCGGGCGCGGGTTTCTTCAACCATTGCATTGTGGTCGATGTTGCCCGCAGCACTGACAACGATCCGCTCGCCGGTGTAGTGAGTGTCGCGATAGCTGGTGATGTCGCTGACCGCATAGGCGGCAACGCGCTCTGCTGTGCCCAGGATAGAACGCCCGAGCGGGTGTCCAGGATAAGCAGCGGTCTGGGCAAGATCAAAGACCAGATCATCCGGCGTATCGTTCGCAGCCGCGATCTCCTGCAAGATCACATCCTGTTCGCGGGCCAGCTCGCCAGCATCAAAAACCGGGTCGATCAGGATATCGGCGAGGATATCGAGTGCCAGCTTCCAGTCATCTTTCAGGACGCGGGCGTAGTAGGCTGTCGTTTCCATCGCAGTCGATGCGTTGATCTCGCCGCCAGCCGCCTCAATCTCCTTGGCAATCTGCATGGCATCGCGGCGCGTTGTGCCCTTGAACGCCATGTGCTCGAGCATGTGAGCAATGCCGTTCTGGTCGGACCGCTCATCGCGTGCACCGGCGCGCACCCAGGTGCCAAGCGCAACAGTCTGCACGTGCGGCATCGCATCTGTGATGACATGAACACCGTTTTCAAGACGGGTAATCTCAACGGCCATGAAGCGGCCTCCTTTAACTTACACCAACTGACGGATATGGCTCTCGATTACGGTCAAATCATTGTCCAATTCAACAAACCGCTCCTGGCGCGACATAAGATCGCCGAGCCGGGCCGGCAAGGCCGGATGGATACCGCTGGCACCTTCGACGGCTTGCGGGAATTTGGCCGGATGGGCTGTTGCCAGGATGACCATAGGCGATGCGCCTTGCGGCATCCGCTTGGCGACCGCGTAACCAACTGCCGAATGCGGGTCGAGCAATTCTCCTGTCGCCGCCAATGTCTCGGCGATGGTCTGTGCCACCTCTTGTTCAGAGCACCGGCCGGCATCAAAGCTGGCCCTGATAGCAGCCAGTGGAGCCTGGGCAAGACCGAACGAGTCCGACTGTTTGAGACCCGACATCAGACGTACAATGGTCTGGCTGTCGCGGCCATGCGCCTCGAACAACAGGCGCTCGAAATTGCTTGAAACCTGGATGTCCATCGACGGGCTGGTTGTCGGCGTAACGCCGGTGACTTCATAGCGCCCGGTGCGCAATGTGCGCTCAAGGATATCGTTGACATTGGTTGCGATGACCAGCCGGTCGATCGGCACGCCCATCTGCTTGGCCACGTACCCGGCAAAGATATCGCCAAAGTTTCCGGTCGGTACGGTGAAGCTGACCTGGCGGTCGGGCGCACCCAGGGCCACAGCCGCTGTGACGTAATAGACAATCTGGGCCATAATTCGCGCCCAGTTGATGGAATTGACACCGGCCAAATGGACCTCGTCGCGAAACGCCATGTCGTTGAACATGTCCTTTAGCGCCGCCTGGCAATCATCGAAGGTGCCGTTCAGCGCGATGTTGTGAACGTTGTCCGACATCACAGTGGTCATTTGCCTGCGCTGAACATCGCTGACACGGCCATTCGGGTGCAGGATGAAGATGCTTGTGCGCTTTGAGGACTGGAAGGCATCAATGGCTGCCCCGCCAGTGTCGCCCGACGTCGCGCCGACGATGGTTGCCCGAGCCTCGCGCCTTTCCAGCGCCCAATCCATCAGCCGCGACAACAGCTGCATGGCGATATCCTTAAAAGCAAGCGTCGGACCGTGGAACAGTTCGAGCAACCACTGGTTGGCATCGAGCTGCTTGAGCGGCGTAACGGCTGGATGACCGAACGTCGCGTAAGCCTCGTCTATCATGGTCCGCAATTGCCCGGATGCCAGGCTATCACTGACAAAGGGACGGATAACGGCCATCGCCACATCAGCATATGGCTTGCCGCGCAGATCGCGCAGCTGATCATGGCTCAGTGTTGGCCAGGTCTCGGGCACATAAAGACCGCCATCGCGGGCAAGCCCGGTCAACAGAGCATCTTCGAAATCCAGGACAGGTGCCCGGCCTCTGGTGCTGACATATTTCATTCTCGGTTTCCGATCAGCCCGACAGATATCTGGCTTCCAGATGCGCTTTGAAAGCATCGACGCTCAAGGGTTTGCCGGTCGCTTGCTCGATGATGTGTCCGGTCGAAAAGCGGCTTGCGGCCCCGTGTATATTCTGTCTGAGCCAACCGTTCAACGGCGCAAAATCACCTTTAGCTATCCCGGGCACGATTGCCGCATCATCGGTCTTTGCAGCCGCGAAGATTTGCGCAGCAGCGAGGGCACCGAGCGTGTAGCTTGGGAAATATCCGAAGGCGCCGGACGGCCAGTGAATATCCTGCATACAGCCATCGGCATCGGTATCGGGCGCGATACCCAGCAAGTCCTTCATGCCGGCATGCCAGGCGTCCGGCAAATCGGTCACCTTCAAGGCGCCGCCGATCAAGTCCTGCTCGAGCCGGTAGCGCAAGATGATGTGCAACGGGTAGGTGACCTCATCAGCATCCACGCGAATGAGCCCCGGCGATACGTGATGATAAATGCGCAGCAAGTTGTCCGGTTCACACGCATTGCCGGCGTTGGCAAACGTCTGCTTGATAAGCGATGAGACGAAATTGACGAATTCCGGCGAACGGGCCGCCTGCATTTCAAACAGCAATGACTGGCTTTCATGCATGGTCATGCCGCGGGCCCGGCCGACCGGCTGATGCAACCAGTCCTTTGGCAATCCTCGCTCGTAGGCCGAATGTCCGGTTTCGTGGATGACGGCCATCAGGCCGCTGGTGAAATCGGCTTCATCGTAGCGCGTGGTAATGCGACTGTCTTCGGGCACACCGCCGGAGAAAGGATGATGGCTGGTGTCGAGCCGGCCATGACTGAAATCGAACCCGAGCAGGCTCATGACCTTATGCGCCAGTTTTTCCTGCTCTGCGACCGGGAATGGCCCAGTGGGCGTTATCGCCGGCGGGGCATCATTCTGGCGGGCTGTGATCTCCTGCAACATGTCGGGCAAAAACGCCTGCAGCTCGGCAAACAGCGGGTCGATCTGGCTCTGGCGACCGCCAGGGTCGAACTGATCGATCAGTGCATCATAGACCGACAGGCCAAGCGCCTCACTGCGCGCCTCACCGCTTTGTCTGACCAGGCCGATAAGGTCGTTCAGCAATGGCGCCAGCTTCGCGAAATCGTTGTTGGCGCGGGCCTCGCGCCAGGCCATTTCGCATTTACTTTCAGCCATCGACATCTGCTCGACCAGATCGGCCGGCACTGCCGAGGCATGGGTCCAGGCATGGTGCATTTCATTGAGATTGGCAGCCTGCCAATCGTTGAGCGCTGCAGTGTCCTCATTTGCCGCGGCGAGAAGGTCGGGCATCTCAGGTGCGGTCATGATTTCATGCCGGAGAACCGACAGTGTCGAGAGTTGATTGGCACGGGCAGCAGCACCGCCCGGCGGCATCATCGTTGCGTGGTCCCAGCCAAGCACGGCAATCGCCCCGCCGATGGCCGACATGCGGGCAAAGCGCTGCTCAAGCTGATGGTAGGCTTTGCTCATGAGGCGGGATCCTTGCTGGAATTGCGGCTGCGGTAGAATAGAAAACTGATAACAATGAGCACCAACGCCAGGGCGTACCAGGTGATGGCGTATTGCAGATGGTTGTTACGCAATTTCACATCAACCGGATCGACGATCGGCAGTTCGCCAGGCTTGGTTTCGGCGTCGGGCTGAAGCTGGATGAAGACTGGCACAAGCGCGGCATACCGGTCGGGTGCAACGAAGCCAAGATTGTCCGGCATGGTTTTGGCCATGGCAATCAGATCGATCGAATACCAGCGATTTGCATCGGGCTCGTTGGCCGGGGTGAACGGGCCTGCCAATCCGCCGTCCAGCCGGGCATATCCGGTAATGGTGACCGAGCCATCTTCAGCATTGGCCGGTGCCTCATTTTCGGCGCGGGTCTTTGGATCTTTTTTGTCGTCAGGCACGAAACCGCGGTCGACCATGACCACCAGGCTGCCTGGAACGACAAAAGGCGTAATGACGCGCCAGCCGATCTTGCCGTTGCGCAGGTGATAAACGTGGCGCTCCAGATCGTGACGGAACTTGCCGGTGGCCGTCGTCTTGAGCCAATCGACATCAAAGCCGTGCTCTATGCCAGCTTCAATATCGAACAAGGTTACCGGCTTTGACTCCAGTGCCAGCCGGCGCTTCTCGATCAAATCGTTCTTCCACTGCAGGCGTTGGACCTGCCAGGTGCCAAGCGCCAGCATGATCAGCACGCCCAGGGCGCTGAAGATCAACAACATGCGATTGCTGGTCTTCACGTGTCCGAAGCCTTTCCCGGTGCTGCCCTGGTTTTATACTGCTGGCACAAAAGGATGCCCTTGACGGGCCGCAACAATGCAATGGGCAGGATGACCGCAGCAGGAATGGCGATAAGGGCATGCACCCAGTAAGACGGCTGCCAGGTGAGTTCGACCCACAAGACAAGACCGACCGCAACACTGCCGGCAACCAGCATGACGAACCAGGCAGCACCATCGCCGGCATCGGCGAAGGAAAAGCTCAAGTCACAGGAATTGCATTGCCTGGCGACAATCAGAAATCCGGCAAACAGCTTGCCGCGGCCGCAGCGCGGACATGTGCCGGCAATGCCAGCCGACACCGGCGATATGTCACCGTAATAGGGCTGGTTCACCATGTGCTCGTCTTACGCCAATCACCGCAAAGCAGCAATTGGCGTATTCTCACGATTTGATCAGGTGCCGGGTCCGATCAGTGGATTGTGGCGCCGGCCGAGGCCCATACGTAGACGCAGGCGAACAGGAACAGCCAGACCACGTCAACGAAGTGCCAGTACCAGGCAGCTGCTTCAAAACCGAAATGGCGTTCGGGTGTGAAGTCGCCCTTGAGCGCACGGAACCAGCATACGATCAGGAAGATAGTGCCGACAATGACGTGGAAGCCATGGAAACCGGTCGCCATGAAGAAGGTCGAGCCGTAGATGTTGCCGCCACTTTCCAACTTGAAGGCGAATGCGGCGTGGCCGTATTCATAGGCCTGGACGGCGGTGAACAGCAGACCCAGTATGACGGTCAGACCCAGTCCCCAGACCAGACCTTTGCGGTCGTTGTGCAAAAGTGCGTGATGGGCCCAGGTTACCGTTGTGCCAGAGGTCAACAGGATCAAGGTGTTGAGCAGCGGCAGATGCCAGGGGTCGAATACATTGGTGCCTTTTGGTGGCCAGACGCCACCGGTCAACTCGACACGGGTTGCCTGTATGGCCTCGTCAGCGAACAGCGAAGCCTCGAAAAAGGCCCAGAACCAAGCTACGAAGAACATCACCTCAGACGCAATGAACAGGATCATGCCGTAGCGCAGATGCAGTTGCACAACCTTGGTGTGGTCGCCGGCATTGCCTTCCTTGATGATGTCGCGCCACCACATGAACATGGTGTAGAGCACACCGACGAGGCCGATCAGCAATAGGACAGGGCCGGTCAGATTGAGCCCGAACAATACCAATTCGTCATCGTTCAGCTGGCGCATGTAGGCGATGCCGCCAATGGCCATGAAGAAGGCTGCCACCGCGCCGATCGCCGGCCAGGGGCTGGGTTCGACCAGATGATAATCATGATTTTTAGCGTGGCTGTCGGCCATATTCCCCTACTCCATTGTCAATTCATGTCCGCCGCTTGCGGCAGTTGGGTCATTCCATCAGTTTAGTGTGCTTGATCCTGTCTCAACCGCGGTCGTTTTGACCGGCTTTGTCACCGGATAGAACGTGTAAGACAGGGTAATCGTCTTCAATGCGTGAAGATCTTCATCGTGCTCGATATCCGGGTCGATGAAGAACATGACCGGCATGTCTACCGTCTCGCCCGGTTTTAACGTCTGCTCGGTAAAGCAGAAACATTCCACCTTGCTGAAATAGGCGCCGGCAGACGGCGGCGACACGTTGAACGTCGCGGTGCCGGTAAGTTCACGCTTGCTGGTGTTGGTTGCGCGGTAGAACGCCAGGCCCTTTTCGCCAATCTTCAAGGTGACTTCGCGTTGCGCCGGGGCAAATTCCCAGGCCAGCGCGGTGTTGGTATTTGCATCGAACTGCACTTTCATGGGCCGATCAAGTACCCGTTCGGCATAGGACTCGACACGTTGCGTGGTGCCGCCAAATCCAGTGACCTGGCAAAAGATCCGGTACAGCGGCACAGCTGCATAAGACAGCGCCACCATGCCGGCAACGAGGCCGAGGCACATCACCGCCATCGTCGTATTGCTGGTTCTTGGTGCTGAAATGCTCACAGGAACCTTAATACCTCAAAATACCCGATCAGCCACATTGCCGCCGAGACGGACAATCGTGGTGACGTAAAACAGGGCCATTACGGCAACCAGCACGATCGCGATGACGATCGAGCGCTTGCGCCGTGCGGCGAGTTCTTCCTTGGTCCATTGATGAGGCTGTTGCATCAACACTTGCCTTTCTACCACCTGGCCAATATGGCCGGTGCCGCCGCGATAGCATGCTCAACCAGCAGCGTGGCAAAGACGGCGAACAGGAAAATGATCGAATACCCGAACAGCTTCTTTGCCGCGCGGTCGGCAGCCTCTCCTTCACGCTGTGCATAAACCCGCCAGGCGTACCAGGCGAACGTAACGCTGAGCGCAAATCCGGCGATGCCGTAGAGCCAGCCTGCAAAACCGAACAGCAGCGGCGACAGGGTGACCGGGATCATCGCCAGCGCATAATAAAGGATCAGGCGCCGGGTCTCATCGTGACCGGCAACATTAGGCATCATCGGCACGCCGGCACGCTCATAATCGTTCGAGCGGAACAAAGCGAGTGCCCAGAAGTGCGGCGGCGTCCACATGAAAATGATGGCAAACAACGACAGGCTGGCAAGATCAATACTGCCGGTGACAGCCGTCCAGCCGACCATCGGCGGGAAGGCCCCGGCGGCACCGCCAATGACGATGTTCTGCGGCGTCGAACGCTTGAGCCACATCGTGTAGATGACGGCATAAAAGAAGATCGTGAAGGCCAAAAGACCGGCTGCAACCCAATTGACCGTCACACCCAGCATAAGCACCGAGGCGGTGGCCAGCCACATGCCGAAGGTGAGCGCTTCACCGGGCAAGACCCGGCCAGCGGGGACCGGCCGCGATGCTGTTCGCTTCATGATGGCATCGATATCGGCATCGAACCACATGTTGAGGGCACCGGAAGCTCCGGCGCCAACCGCGATACACAACAGTGCAATCATACCGAGCCAGGGGTGGATACCGCCTGGTGCAACGACAATACCGACAAGGGCGGTGAAGATGACCAGTGACATAACCCGCGGCTTGAGCAATGCCCAGAAATCCTCGACAGCGCCATTGCCACCGAGCCCGAACGGGGCGGCTTCACGGCCTTGCTGTATCAGATCTGTGCGAATATCTGTCATTTGTGTCTCAGATTAAGGGCTGGCAGGCCAATTAAGCGCCCGGTCAACCTTGAAGATGCAGCTGACCGGGCGTTTTGTACTTGTTACCGGATTACCGGCAGCGTCGAGAACTGATGGAACGGTGGAGGTG
>JABDJG010000459.1 GCA_013002595.1 Hyphomicrobiales bacterium
CTTTTATGGCGACATTGATGCGATTGCCAATCCGTTCACCACCATCCCACCGCTTTTCGGCACGAGTGGTGCGCCGGGGTTTGGCTGGCATGACATCAATATCTTCAAGTTCGGCGCCGAATGGCGAATGGACGATACCTGGACGTTCCGGGCCGGCTATGCGTTCAACCAGAACCCGATCAAGTCTACTGACGTAACGCTGAACATCCTGGCGCCTGGTGTTACCAAGCACCACATTACCGGCGGTCTTGCCTACCAGTTAAATGAAAACCACACCGTCGAACTCGCCGGCATGTTTGCCCCCAACACCAAGGTATCAGGCATTGAAGTTACGCCGGCTGGTCCCAATCCGTTCAGAACCGTCGAGCTTGAGATGCACCAGTTCGCGTTGACACTGGGCTGGAACTACAATTTTGGCGGCGGACAGTAAAATCCAACGGCATCGATGGTTTGAGGGGTGTTTCTGGACAGTTGAATCAACCTGCAATCTGTCCTGACCCTAATGCGAGGCCGGTTTGCAGGACTCGATCAGCTTGCTGCAGAACAGGTCGTAAAGGACGCCGATGACGGCGCGGGCTTCCTCGCTGGCGAGAATGTAATAGACCTGTTTGCCGTCACGGCGGGTTGCAACCAACCGTTCGCCGCGCAAACGCTGCAACTGTTGTGAAACATTCGACTGACGGATGCCGAGCATGCTTTCCAGCTCGGAGACGGTGCGTTCCTGTTGCATGAGCAAACACAGGATCATCAATCTGTGTTCGTGTGACATGGCCTTGAGGAAGTCACTTGCCTGTCGGGCATTTTTTGACATTTCGTCCAGTTCGGCAGCATCAAATTCAGGTTGCCCGGGGGTTGCCTTAGCGTCCATTGGTGATGTTCCCGGTGGATACATTGCAAGATCCAGCGCCGGGTCCTTTGTGGTTCTGTATTCGCCCGCTTTGCATACGAGCTAAGAATTCAATGTATCAGGTCGGGTAACCTGAAATCAAAGCAATCACAACCCTTTTTGTTAGGGAAGTGCCATATATGTGTGGGGTGTTAATTGCCGTAAAGTCAGCCGAACAAGATGGTGCGGTCGATCGCCAAGGCTGTCAGTACCACGGTAATGTAAAGTATCGAGATGCGAAAAAATTCCCGGGCGCCCTTCATGACATCGCGGCGCTCTGACCGGGTCACAAAGCTGGCTGCCTTGGCCAGAAGGACGATGCCGGCAAGGCTTGCGACGGCAAGATAAAACAGGCCCGCATCGCCGGTGAACCAGGGCAGGGTGGCCGCTGCAACATGAATGATTGTGAAAGTCAGGATCCAGCGCTGCGTCACAGCAATGCCGGCGGTTGCCGGCAGCATGGGTACGCCGGCCTGAGCATAGTCGGCCATGCGGTAGGTTGCCTGGGCCCAGACGTGTGGCGGCGTCCAGAACAGAACGTAAATGAACATGGCGATGGCGGCGGTGCTGATTTCACCGGTTGCCGCGGCCCAACCTGATAACGGCGTCAAGACACCTGCCAGCGACCCACCGATGACAACATTGAGCGAAGTGCGCCGTTTCAGGATCACCGTGTAGAGGCCGAAATAGGCAAAGATGGTTGCCGCCAGTACGCCTGCTGCAGTCCAGCCTGCGACAAGTCCCATTACAGCTATGGAGCCCAGGCACAGCACACTGCCAAAAACAAGCGCACGGGTCGCCTTGACCCTGCCGGCGGGCAGGGCGCGGTTCGCTGTCCGCGCCATCCTGGCATCGATGTCGGCTTCGTACCACATGTTGAGGGCGGCCGATCCGCCGCCGCCAGCGGCGATGCACATGATGGCGATGACGCTGTCGAAGATGTCGAGAGAGCCGCGCGAGGCAATCAAACCGATGATAGCCGAGTAGATCACCACGGACATGGGCCGTAGCTTCAAGAGCGAGATATAGCGGCCAATGGCGCCTGCAATGTCGGGCCAACTCGTCATCCCGGTCTTGGCCGTGGATGTCAGGCTCATGGTCGCCGCCTCAACAGATACCGCTGTCAGCCAACGTGCTTGATCTTGAACAGATAAACATCGCCATCCATGGTGTGCTCGACCAGTTCATTGCCGGTCTGGCGACAGAAGGCTTCAAAGTCGGCAACGGAGCCAGGGTCGGTTGCCTCGATTTCAAGGATCTCGCCGGTCGGCACATCCTTCAGCTTCTTCTTGGCGTGAAGGATCGGCATCGGGCAGTTCATTCCCTTTGCATCAAGAACGTGTTTGGTCATCTGTCTTTGTCCTGCGTTGCTGAGTACTGTTTCTTGTCAAATGTATAGATTGATGCCGGACTGGGTCGCAACCTCGATGTAGGTCGCCGCGCCACCAATCTCAGGTCCCTCAATCATATCATCCATTTTATATTCGAAAAGGTCCATGGTCATCTGACAGGCAATCATGCGCACATCGGACATGACCGCAGCCTCGCGCAGTTCCTCGATCGATGCGACACCCTTCTTGTTGATCATGTTTTTCATCATCTTGGTGCAAACCGCGTCCATGCCGGGCAGCATCCCCATCATATTGGGCATTGGCATGTGCATGCCGGCCATCGGCATTTTCATGGCCGGATTGCCCAGCGCGGTGAGCTCCAGATCGAGCTCCTTTTTGAGCAGCGGCAGGCCGTAAAAGGTAAAAAACATCGTGACGTTAAGGCCCATGGCGGCGGCCGTTGTCGACAAGATAAACGGCGGGTAAGCCCAATCCAGGGTGCCCTTGGTGACGATAATGGACATGTTCCTGGAATTGTCCATTGATCCATTTTGCTGTGCTGTAGCCATAGTAATTTCCGTATCGGTGTGAATCGGGGTTGGCATAATTTGAAATTCGTATATTAGAATTATTGAATACAACTTGCGAACAGGGGCCGTCAAGTTATATGTACCGCCTGTCTCATAACCACTGCGTGATCCCGCCAACATATGCGAGAATGTGACGAACCGCTGATGGCGCCGTGTTTCATTTCCAGCCACGTCTATCGCGCGACCGGATATGGGGCCGCGCATCCGCTTGGGATTCCGCGGATCGGGACGGTTATGGATATCTGCGAGGCGATGGGGTGGCTGACCGTCGAAGCGATTGTCGACAGCCCGCGCGCATCGGTTGATGATCTTTTGAAATTCCATGATGCCGACTACATCGAGGCCCTGCAATTGGCCGAGACGGCCGGCCGGGTGAGCCCCGAGGTGCGCGCTAAATATAACCTCGGCGGCATGGAAAACCCGGTGTTTCAGGGGGTGTTCGAGCGTGCGTCGATGTCGGTTGGCGGCTCGATCCATGCTGCCGAGTTGTCGCTTGCCGGCAGGATTGCCTATCATCCGGCTGGCGGCACACATCACGGGCGCCGCGACCGGGCGAGCGGTTTCTGCTATTTCAATGATCCGGTGTTTGCGATCCTGACCTATCTTGAGCACGATCTTGAGCGCGTACTTTACGTCGATATCGATGCTCATCACGGTGATGGTGTCGAGGATGCCTTTGCCGATGATCCAAGGGTGTTCACGATCTCTGTACATGAGGAGAACCGTTGGCCCAATTCCGGCCTTCTGCGTGACCGCCGTGAGGGCAGGGCGCGCAATTTGCCGGTGCCCAAAGGTTTCAACGACACCGAGTTCGCCTACCTGATGGACGACGCTGTTATGCCCGTCGCGGAGCAGTTTGGCCCGCAGGCTGTGGTCATCACCTGTGGAGCCGACGCGCTGCGCGGCGATCCCCTGTCCAGGCTGGAGCTCAGCAATGGGGCTCTATGGGATGCGGTCATGCAGCTTGTCGGCCTTAGCGTACCAACCGTTGTGCTGGGCGGCGGCGGATACAATCCCTGGACGGTGGCGCGGTGCTGGGCAGGGCTTTGGGCAAGGATTTCTGGCCAGAGTATTCCCGGTGAATTGCCGCAGACCGTTCGCAAGATCCTTTCACGGCTGGAAAGCGACCTGGTTGATGAAGACGATGTTGAGGCGCAATGGCTCGACCGGATTGCAGATCAGCCGAACCGCGGCGTTGTCCGCCAGCAGGTACGCGACGTGGCTAGCGCCACCCTTAAAGCCCTATAGCCCGTTCCATGTGCTTGATGCCGGCATAGCCGCCGACGACGATCGAAACGAGCGCAATGGCTGAGCCGAGCCCCAACGTAGAAATGCCGGTGATGCCCTGACCAATGGTGCAGCCGAGCGCCAGAACGCCACCGGTGCCCATCATCGCGCCGCCGATCATGTGGCGGGCGGTATCTTTCTTGTCATAAAAGCTGATCAGCGCGAACTTGCCGCCGGCTATGGCCGATGCAAAGGCACCGAGGATGGCGCCGGCGACCGTCGCGATACCGAAGTTGATGGTGGCACCGGTGAAGGTCATCAAATACTGCAGGCCGTTGCCCGAAGGAGCGACAAAAGTAAGTGATGCCAACTGCGCCGGTTCGAATTCATCAGCGCCGACAACACCGGTGATGTACCAGCCGGCGGTGACCAGCAGGCCGATGCCGACACCGGCGGAAATGTGAGGGGAAGAACCGCGGAATTCGGTGTTCTTGAAGCAGAACAGCAACAGAGCCAGAACCACAAGTGCGGCCGAGCCGCCCTGGGCGGTTTGTTGCGGCAGGCCAGAAATGTCGGCGATGACCGTGCCCAATTGCTGGTCGGAAATGTTTATGGCAGTGAGGTCAAAGGTCGAGTTGTTCTGGATGAAGGAGCGCACCGGGGCGGTCAGACCGCGGAGCGCCATGTAGCCGAACAGGCCAATGAACAAAAGCACCACCAGCGCCTTGAGGTCGCCGCCGCCAACCCGGGCCAGATTGCGTCCCGGACAGCCGCTGGCGATGACCATGCCGAAACCGAAGACAAGCCCGCCGAGGATCGCGCCAAGCCAGTTGAGACCTGCGCCAAGATAGATGGATTTGGTGAGGTCGATCATACCCGTATATTGTAGCGTGTGAGCGCCGACGATCGATACGGCAATGGCCAGTAGCCACGCGCGGGCACGCCGGAAATCGCCAAACGAAACGGCATCGCTGATTGACCCCATGGTGCAGAAATTTGTCCGATGGGTAAGGGCGCCAAAGAGCAGGCCGACGACGAAGCCGCCGATGCCCATGATCGTGGAGACTTCAAGCTCTTCCATTTGTAGTCCCTGGCCCCCATCGCCCGCAATCGTCACGCGATTATCGAATGTGGCGGATATCGATTGCGTACATTCGTCTATGCGAATATAAAGTTGTGGACGCTGTGTCAACCTTCATGTGCATTCCGGCTTGCTGCGACAGGTGACAAATGCGAGGTTTCGGCGGGGGTCAGAATCCATTTGACTTTGGCAAGGGATGCCGTAGTTTTTGTATATTAGAATATTCGAATAAAGGGCGTTGCATGACCTGGCTTTCCAGCATTGCTGGCATCGAAGAACTTGAAGATGCCTCATGGGATGACGAATTGGTGTCGCTTCTGGAGCAACGGGCGCCAGAGACGAGTGCGCGACCGATCCGGTTTTCCACGCCGACCTTCAAGGAATACTCGAGCTCGGAACTGCAAGGGTGCGGCAAAAACAGCTTTCCGGCGTTTTCAATCACCGCCGGTGCCTGTGCGCTCAATTGCGACCATTGCCAGGCTAAGATCCTTGAGCCGATGATCCCGGCGACAAGCCCTGACATGCTGGACCAGAAGGTACGCGACCTCATCATGCTGCAGGATCTGCAGGGGTTCCTGCTGTCGGGCGGTTCCAACCGGCGCAATGAGATCAAGTATGAGAAGTACTATCCGATCATTGAGGGACTGAAACGGGACTTTCCCGATCTCAAGATTGCCATTCACTCGGCTCTGCTCGATGAGCGGAGGGCAAAAATGATGGAATCTGCCGGCGTCGACACGGCGATGATGGACGTGATCGGCGCACAGGAGACGATTCGGGATGTCTACCATCTGGAACGCAGTGTTGATGATTTTGAACAGACGCTGGCAGCGCTGTGCTCGACGACCATGGAGGTGGTGCCGCATATCGTCATCGGGCTGCACTACGGTCGCATCGTCGGCGAAGCCAATGCGCTCGATATCGTCAGCCGGCATCCCATTCACTCATTGGTTCTGGTCGTGATCATGCCATTTTATGCCAAACCAGGTACGTTCGCGACGCCCGAGACCAGCGATGTCGGCAGGATATTCCTTGAAGCACGTGAGCGTCTGCCCGATCGCCAGGTGCTGCTCGGCTGTGCCCGTCCTCCTGGAATGCACAAACGAGTGACCGATGCCTATGCGGTGATGGCCGGGCTTGATGGCATAGCCTTTCCGGCTGACGGAGCCGTGGCGGTGGCTGATGCCATCAACCGGTCCTATCATCAGGAACACGCCTGTTGCTCGATCAAGATCGGCGCGTCGGCAGGCAAGAAACTCGTGGCGTCCTGTGCTGCATGAGCGAAGCTGTCTGGCATACGGACGTTTTGATTGCAGGTCTTGGCCCGGCGGGTGCTTGTGCCGCAGCCGAGACGGCCAGGGCAGGGTGGTCGGTCATAGCGGTTGATCGCAAGACTGAGGCCGGCGTGCCTGTGCAATGCGCCGAGTTGGTACCTGGCCCAATCGGCATGGAGGTTGCCGACGTTTCGGTGGCGCAAGAACAACTGATCACCTCGATGGTGACGTTCGTGGAAGATGCCGAACCCGATGTGGTTGAAAACTTTCCCGGGCATATGATCAACCGGCAGGCATTCGATCGGCATTTGTGCGTGCTGGCCGAGGACGATGGTGCCCGGTGCGTCTTTGGTGCCGCCATCAAGACGGTGATGCCGGACGGCATCGTTGTTCTGTCAGACGGCACCCGTATCGTTCCCAGGGTCATTATCGGCGCGGACGGCCCGAAGTCCGTGGTCGGCGCCGCGATCGGGCAGGCGAACGCCGGCCTTGTTGAAACCCGCCAGATCACAGTGGCGTTGAACGAGCCGCATTTTTCGACCGATATTTTTCTGTCTGCGGATATTCCGGGCGGCTATGGCTGGCTGTTCCCCAAGGGCGCTGCCGCCAACATAGGCGTTGGCGTGCGGCCTGAGGATAAATCCCGGCTCAAAGAGCTGCTGATGCAACTGCATGGTTCAATGATCGTCAGCGGTCGCGTTGGCGGCGAGGTACAAGGCTATACAGGCGGGCCGATCCCGGTCGGCGGCATGGTTGATCCGTTTGGCATGCTGGGCAAAACCCTGGTGCTGCTGGCTGGCGATGCGGCTGGCCTGACCAATCCGGTCACCGGCGCCGGCATCAATTCGGCCGTTTTGTCCGGGCGGCGGGCCGGACAGTACGCCGGCGAGTTCCTGGCGGGCAATGAAGATGCTGCCAGTGATTACCTTGAAGAGCTGGAAGACCTGTTCAAGCCGGCGCTTGACCGGGCTTTGAAGCGGCGCGGAGAGGTGTTGGCCGCGTACGAGCAAGGCGAGCCGACGCCGCAGGACCTCAAGCGCGGCTGGATTGCCTATTCTGATTATTGGGCCGCATGATGCGCGCGGCTTTAAGGAGAGACCATCGATGACCTGCATGAAGCCTGAAGCCAGCCAGCCTGCCGCGAAAGGACCGAACGGTCTGGATTACAATCCTTATGAGATCATGGAACCGCGGACACCGGGGTCGACCCCGAGTGATCTCAAGAACGGGGGCCGGGTGAAGGCCAATGACGTGGCGCCGGAAGGGCTCTACCTCCCCAAGTACAACAAGCTGACACCGCATATGCGTTCGCCTGAATACGTGCAGATGTCGACGGCGGCGGCGATTACGCTGGGGATCACGCCGGGCAAGATGCACCGGTGTGGCTGCACGCGCTGTTTGAACCTGTTACTGACTTATCCTGAAGGCTGCAGGGCCAACTGCGCCTATTGTGGCCTGGCGCGCCACCGCGAGGCTGAGCGCGATTATGCCGACCGTAATTTCATTCGCGTCGACTGGCCGGCGGTGCCGATGGATGAGGTCGTTGACATTGTTGCCCGCGATGCCAAAGGCAGCCCGTTCCACCGCATGTGCATTTCGATGATTACCCATCCCAGGTCCGATGAGGATACCGTGACGGTGCTCAAGAAATGGACCGACCGGATCGATCCGGCCGATATCCCGATCTCGATCCTGTCAAATCCGACGACGATGACCCGCAGTGATGTGCAGACGCTGCATGAAATGGGATCGGATATCTTCACGGTCGCGCTGGATGCGGCCACGCCGGAACTGTTTGACCGCACGCGCGGCAAGGGTGTGCAATCACCGCACAATTGGAAGAAGTACTGGGAAATCCTGATGGATGCCCGCGACATCTTCGGGCCCAAGAAGTTTGGTGCGCACATCATCGTTGGCATGGGCGAGACCGAATATGAGGTTTTGCAGTTGGTGCAGCAACTGGTCGACCTCGGCGGACACAGCCATATGTTCTGTTTCTTCCCGGAGAAGGGTTCCTTGATGGATCATCTGCCGGCAACACCGCGTGACCAGTGGCGGCGTATCCAGCTCGGCCGCTATCTCATTGACTACGGTGGCGGACATGTCGATCGCATGACGTTCGATGAAGCCGGGCGCGTCATCGACTTCGGCCTTCCCAAGAGCGAGATTGATATGGTGATCGATGCCGGGATCGCGTTCAGGACATCGGGATGCCCGGGCAAGTTTGCCGATGACATTTCGGCCTGTGACCGGCCATACGGCGACTCGCCACCGAGCAACATCGCGAGCTATCCGTTCCAGCCCGAAGCGGTCGACATCCGCAAGATCCGCCATCAGCTCGACATGTCGCGGCCGGGTGATACGTATGTCGATGGCGAAGAGTTCGAGAACCTCGATGGCTAA
>JABDJG010000090.1 GCA_013002595.1 Hyphomicrobiales bacterium
CATCGGCACTGTCCTTCATGACCGGCAAAGTCTTTGAGTGCACGCTGGCTGGCCAAAAGGCTGAGATTTACGTCTCACGCTCGGGCTACAGCGGCGAGGACGGCTATGAAATTTCTGTCCCCAATGACAGCGCCGCGGCCCTATGGAGCGCGCTGATGGCTGATCCGGCGGTCGAGGCCGTTGGCCTCGGCGCCCGCGATTCCTTGCGTCTGGAGGCCGGCTTGTGCCTTTACGGTCACGATATCGACGAGACGACCAGCCCGATCGAGGCCGGTCTGATCTGGTCGATTGCCAAACGCCGGCGCTGCGAAGGTGGCTTCATCGGTGCCGAACGGGTGCAGCGCGAAATCGCCGACGGTCCCGCCCGCAAACGTGTCGGCATTTTGCCGGAAGGCCGTGCGCCGGCGCGTGAAGGCACCGAAATCATGTCGAAAGATGGTGCGGCAATTGGCATAGTCACTTCAGGCGGATTCGGCCCGAGCGTTCAGCGGCCGGTCGCCATGGGCTATGTCAGTGCCGACGCGGCGTCAGTGGGAACACAAGTCGATCTGATCGTCCGCGGCAAGCCACTTGCTGCAACGATTGAGAAAATGCCGTTCATTACACCGGGCTACAAACGCTAATATCAAAGAGGGAACACCAAGATGAGCAATATTCTTTTCACCGAAGACCACGAATGGATCAGTGTTGACGGCGACGTCGCCACGGTTGGCATCACCGATCACGCCCAGGAGCAGTTGGGCGATGTGGTTTTTGTTGAATTGCCGGATGTTGGCAAGCAGGTTGCCAAGGGGGACGAAGCAGCAGTCGTGGAATCGGTCAAGGCAGCCAGTGAGATCTTCGCGCCGCTGACCGGTGAGATCGTCGAGACCAATGGCGATCTGGAAGGCGAACCGACCAAGGTCAACCAGGATGCCGAGGGATCGGCCTGGTTCGTCAAGATCAAGTTGTCCGATAAATCGGAATTGGAAGGCTTGATGGACGCCGCTGCCTACAAGGCATTCGTTGAAACCAGCGGCTAGCGCATGTGTCGAATGGAAGACTGATATATTTTTAAGGGAACACTACCATGGCTCAGAAACGCCTGCGTCTAACGGATGTGCAGTCCGGCGCCAACTTTATTCCACGCCACATCGGACCGCGCGACGATGATATCGCTGAAATGCTCAAGGACGTTGGCGCCAAGTCTCTCGATGACCTGATTGCCAAAGTGGTGCCCGGCGATATCCGCACGAAAAGACCGCTCGATACGCCCTTGGCGCTAAGCGAGCGCAACGCGCTGTCAGATCTGCGCCGGATGGCCGGCCGCAACCAGGCGTTCACCTCGATGATCGGCATGGGCTATTACGGCTGCGTCACGCCCAAGGTGGTGCTGCGCCGCCTGATGGAAAGCCCCGGCTGGTACACCGCCTATACTCCCTATCAGGCCGAGGTCAGCCAGGGCCGGCTCGAGGCCCTGCTCAACTATCAGCAGATGGTTTCCGACCTGACCGGTCTTGAGCTTGCCAATGCGTCCCTCCTCGATGAAGGAACCGCCGCGGCAGAAGCCATGGCCATGGCCCAGCGCGCATCAAAGAAGAAGACCGTCACATTCTTCGTTGATGCCGACACCCATCCGCAAACCCTTGCCGTCATCGAAACCCGGGCCAAGGCCTTCGGATACGAGATCGTCACCGGCGATCCCTTGAACGACCTCAACGCCGATGCGGTTTTTGCAGCCTTGCTGTCCTATCCCGGCTCCAGCGGCGAGGTGCGTGATTTGCGCGGTGTCATAAAGAGCCTGCACGATGCCAGCGCGCTGGCCATTGTGGCGACCGATCTGCTGGCCCTGACCTTGCTGACGCCGCCCGGTGAAATGGGCGCTGACGTTGCCATCGGATCGGCCCAGCGCTTTGGCGTTCCGATGGGCTACGGCGGCCCGCATGCCGCTTTTTTCGCCACCAAGGATGAATTCAAACGCTCCATGCCCGGCCGGATCATCGGTGTTTCGGTGGACTCGCACGGCAACCGCGCCCTGCGTATGGCTTTGCAGACCCGCGAGCAGCACATCCGCCGAGAAAAGGCGACCAGCAACATCTGTACCGCACAGGTTCTGCTCGCCGTCATAGCCGGCATGTTTGCCGTCTATCACGGCCCCAAGGGGATCCGCAAAATTGCCCAACGGGCGCACCGCTTTGCCGAAATATGTGCACATGCGGTCTCCAGCTATGGGTTTGAAGTGGTCACGAAGAGTTTCTTCGACACCTTCACCATACATGCACCAGGCCGCGCCCATGCCATTGCCGCCAAGGCGCGTGAGCAAAAAATCAACCTCAGGATCGTCGATGGCGACCACCTGGGCATTTCATTTGATGAGACGACCCGGCGCTCCGAAGTCGAACGGTTGCTCAGCTGCTTCCGGCGCACCGGCAGCGCCAAACCGGACCTTGATGCGATTGATGTGGAAATCACCGAACGCATTCCGTCTGAACTGCAACGCACCAGCGACTATCTTACCCATCCGGTGTTCGAGCTTTATCACAGCGAAACCGAGATGCTGCGCTACATGCGCCAGCTCCAGGCCAAGGACGTCGCGCTTGACCGCTCGATGATCCCGCTTGGCTCGTGCACCATGAAGCTGAATTCGACGACCCAGATGATCCCGGTCACCTGGAAGGAGTTCTCCATGGTGCACCCGTTTTCACCGCTCGAACAGACCCAAGGGTATCAGGCGCTGTTCGATGATCTCGAGGCCATGCTGTGTGAAATTACCGGGTTCGATGCGGTTTCGCTGCAGCCCAATGCCGGCAGTCAGGGTGAATACGCCGGTTTGTTGGCGATCCGCCATTATCATGACTCCAACGGCGGCGGCGACCGCAAGATCTGCCTGATCCCGCGCTCGTCGCACGGCACCAATCCGGCATCGGCCATTATGGCCGGTATGGAGGTTGTTGTGGTCGCTTGCGATGACAACGGCAATGTCGATGTCGATGATCTGAAAGCCAAGGCAGCACAGCACGCGGACAGGTTGGCAGCCTTGATGATCACGTATCCCTCGACCCATGGTGTGTTCGAAGAAGCGATCAGGGAAATCTGCGACACGGTTCATAAACATGGTGGTCAGGTCTATATCGATGGCGCCAATCTCAATGCCATGGTCGGAATCGTCCGCCCCGCCGAGATCGGCGGCGATGTTTGTCATATGAACCTGCACAAGACGTTCTGCATCCCGCATGGCGGTGGCGGTCCCGGTGTCGGCCCGATCGGCGTCAAGGCGCATCTCGCCCGCTTCCTGCCCGACCATTCGGTGATCATGGGCGTCAACCCGGCAGCCGGCAACCAGCAGACTATCGGCCAGGTTTCGGCCGCCCCATGGGGCTCGGCATCTATCCTGCCGATCTCGTGGGCCTATATCGCGATGATGGGGCCGGAAGGTCTGACGCGGGCGACTGAAGTCGCAATCTTGAGCGCAAACTATGTTGCCAAGCGGCTCAATGATCATTTCCCGGTCGTTTATACCGGGCCGGGCGGTTTCGTTGCCCATGAGTGCATCATCGATATGCGCCATCTCAAGGAGACCTGCGGCATCACCGCAGAAGACATCGCCAAGCGTCTGGTGGATTACGGCTACCATGCCCCAACCATGTCGTTCCCGGTGGCCGAGACCATGATGGTGGAGCCGACCGAATCGGAATCCAAGCGCGAACTTGACCGCTTCTGTGATGCGATGATTGCCATCCGCGCCGAAATTGCAGAGATCGAGGCCGGCAACGCGGACCGAGAAAACAACGTCCTCAAGAACGCACCGCACACGCATCAGCTGTTGATCGATGACTGGACCGCGCCTTATTCCAAGGAACAGGCGTTCTTCCCGCTGACCTTCATCAAGGCCGACAAATACTGGCCCCCGGTCGGCCGCGTCGACAACGTCTATGGCGACCGTAACCTGGTTTGCTCATGTCCTCCGATGGAGGAATACATGGAGGCCGCTGAGTAAACAACATTACCGTCATCCCGGCCTTGAGCCGGGACCTAGAGCACGATCGATATTGAATGAATCATTCAATATCGTGAATCGTCCTCTAACATATTGAAGTCGATCAGGTTTATCGATTTTGATTGCGTAAATCAAAATCGATCCTGATCTAGAGCTCATCGATCGCAAAGCCGCCTATCAGGGTCAGGACTTCTGCGTTGGGTCACTTTCTACCGTCTGTAGAAGGTCCAGGTCATGCCTGCCGCGCGCTCTAAACATTCGGCAGCCGGAAGCCGCGGAACTTTGGCA
>JABDJG010000094.1 GCA_013002595.1 Hyphomicrobiales bacterium
CCATCCGCCCGCCGGTGGCAAGCTGGCTCTTGAGCGTCTCTGGTACGTGCGGTGCGCCGGCTGAGACAAGGATGGCATCAAAAGGGGCTTCATCGAGCCAGCCCCGGGTTCCATCGGCATGCAGAACATGGACATTGTCGTATCCGGCATCAGCCAGATGGCTGGCGGCTTTTTCTGCCAACTGAGCAATACGCTCAATCGTGAAGACCTCACCAGCTATTTCGGCCAGGACGGCAGCGGCATAGCCCGACCCGGCGCCGATTTCGAGCACTTTTTCGCCGCCCTTCAAAGCAAGGGCCTCAACCATATAGGCAACGATGTAGGGTTGCGAAATTGTCTGGCCTTCGGCAATCGGCAACGGCCTGTCCACATAGGCGAATTTGCGAAGGTCGGCTGGAAGGAATTTTTCACGCGGCACCTTGTTCATTGCGTCCAGCACACGGGCATCGCGAACGCCGCGGGCGTGAACCTGCCGGTTGACCATTCGTTGTCGCTGTCCTGCAAGATCGTTAGCAGTCATCACCGATCTCCAACTGATTGCTGAGCCGGTTGTGCGCACGGATGGTGCGGGAATGCTCTGATCCAGATCAATCGAGACGATCCGTTTGACCGAAATCAAAACAGATCTGTCTCCTGTGTGTTCTGTTGGTCAGCATCACGGCAAAATTGATTTGACGCCGGCAAGGAGGTGAATAGTGAAAAACGCAGTTCGTTTGGCGGCCGGGGCAATTCTGGTTGTGGCCAGCCTCATTAGCGCTTCGGCATCGAGTGCTGCGTCGACGCTGCAGCCTGGCGTATTGGACCGGGCGCCTGTCGCCGTCGAGGATGGCGCAGTTGTTATTCGGGTCGGACACCGTAAAGCTACGCGCGCCCAGGGCCGCAAAACCAAATCCCGAACCTATCGGCGGCACCATCGTAAGTTCCACAAAAGGTATCACCCACGCAAACGGCATTATCGCAAGGCGCACAAGCGTTTCCACCGGCACTACCGTCGGCGGCACTCAGGACCGAAGATTCGTGTCGACATCTACACCGGGTACTACGATCCGTATCACTACAGCCCCCACTACAATGATCCATATTACTACGGACCGCCCTATCGCAGCCGGCTGATCTGCAAGCGGGCGCGCCGCATCGTGAGGCGGCACGGCTATCATCGTGTCAGGGCCTATGACTGCCGTGGCAAGGTCTATGGCTTCATCGGGTATTTCAAGGGCAAGCGCTACAAGATCAGGGTCAGCGCCTATAGCGGCGCTATTCTATCAAGACGGCGCTATTAGTTCAGTATTTAGGTGCCATCGCGCCAACTGCTTCTCGACTTGCAGCGCTTGCAGATCCGGTTGCCGGCCCACTGGCTGAGAAACTCATCACCGCAGACGAGACAAGGGCGCAATTTTCCGCCACTTTCGGCCCTTGAAGGATTGTGTTTCGAGCGATTGTTCATGCGGGTACATATAGTGAACATCGGTCGGATTTCAATCTGCCGGCTGTTCAGTCAGGCGATTCATGGCGTCTCTTGAGAGCGCGCGCACTTTTGCTTGCGTCTTGGCAAGGGCAAAGAAGTGCACGCCTTCGCCGCGTTCATAGCCCGTTGGCGTGAGCAGGATAATGCCTTCGTTGCACAATTTGGCCTGAAACAGCAGATCTTCAACGCGGTCTATTGCCGTTTGAAATGATCGTGCGGGCAGTTCGAGGTTCAGTCTTTGCACGATCATGACGTGCCAGTCTTCGGGTTCGGGTAAAAGGCGATTGACCAGCGTCATCGGTACTGACACCCCGCCCCAACGCCCGTTGCACTCAATCCAGTGCAGATCAGCACCGGCGTATTCAGCTCCGGTGACCAGGGCATCCATGCTGCAGCGGCCAAAATAGCCCAATTGCTGAAACAGGAATGCCAACGCCATGGCCTGTTTCGTCAATTTGTCTTTAGCGCTTGCCGGCATGGGGCTTTTGATGGCACCGGCGAACTTCCCGGCGGTGCCTTCCACGATTTGCTCAAACACGCCTTCGATGATGGGCTGGCCGTCTTTTTTATCTGGAATCCACATTTGAACCGAGGGGCTCGACAGTATTTGCTCTTCCCAACTTTCGATCTTGAGGGGGAACCGGCCCTGCCAGCCGATGGCGGCCAGCATTTCCTGCAACTCTTGCTGCACCGATGCCGTGCTGCGGCGATGAAATATGGCTGTATCGAGTGTCAGGTTGCCGGCGGACCCGGCGCTGTCGGGGATCTTGATAACAAGTCTTTGCGAACCGGAAGCCATGCGCAAGGCATGACCGGTCAGTGCGGCGGGGCCGTAGACGGTGACAGACGGCGACAAGGCCTGCTTGCCCAGAACCTGCGTTACCCGGTTGGCAAACCAGACCTTGTCATTGACACACCGCGCGAGATGCGGCGGCGGGCCTGCTATTGCAACGTGAATACCGGTCGCTTCGGTGAGCCGCCTTGCCAGGTTCCACACGTGCCCGGTGGACAGATACGGCACGATGGTCAGCAATCCACAGGTCTGCATGCGATGTGCAATGTGCTGAAACAGTTCCTGGTGCTGCAGACATCTTTTGGGCAACGGCCAGCGGCGCTCTCCTGGGCGGCTGGCAGCGGTCATGACATCGAGGCCGGATATGCCCAGATAGTCATGCATGTAGCCTTCAAAAGCTGGACTGCGATCATGCGACAGGACGAGCATATCGCCGGCCTGTGCAAGCGCTGCCAACCGATATTCCAAATGCATATCTTCAGGTGCGCCGTACAGTGATATTTCGCTCTGATCGGCGAGCAGCAGGGAGGGTCCACCAGCATGCAAACCACAATCTACATTCGGGCCAAAATGGATGGTCGATGTAAGTGCCGGATCGTTTTCGAACAGCTTTTGCGCCAGAGCTGACAAACGGTCGCGCTCGCCCGCATCAACGGGCGCAGCGCACAGCTGTACAACCGGCATGGATCGGCGAGCATTCTCTGGTGCTGGATCAGTCATAAAACAGTCCCTAGATCAGAATCGTTTTTGATTGGAACAATCAAGAACGATAAACCCGATCGTGCTCTAACCTTTTCAAGTCAGTCAGTTTGCCGCCAATGCACCCTGCGGCCTTGATCCAAGTCATTCACATCTCGGGGTTCTGGCACTTTACTCGCCTCAAACAAGGAGCTGATCTATGTGCCGGCTATATGCCATGCGTGCCAACGAGCCGACCCGCGTCGAATGCGGCCTGGTGCATTCGCAAAATGCCCTGATGCAGCAAAGCAAAGGTGACAGCACAGGTCTGATGCATGGCCACGGCTGGGGCGTTGCGGACTATCCCGATGGTGTGCCAGTGGTCGAAAAGCAGACTTGGGCAGCGTATCACGGCGAACATTTTGCCAAGAAGGCAGCGAGTGTCTATGCCCACACGGTGGTTGCCCATGTCCGGCGCGCAACGGTTGGCGAACCATCAATGGAAAACACCCATCCATTTGCCTATGGCCGCTGGATTTTCGCCCACAACGGGACAATCAGGGACTTTGATGAGGTGCGCGATCATCTGCTTGATGCGCTGGATTTCGGCCAACGCAATGCGATCCACGGCACCACAGACAGCGAGCATGTCTTCCACTATCTGCTGTCTTTGTGGTCGAGGGCACCAGAGGCCGATCTGCTCGAAACAGTCCGGTCTGGCTTGAAGCAGGTCGTTGAGTGGTGCCAGCTGGTTGATCCCGATGCCAAACCCAGCCTCAATATCGTGCTCACAGATGGCGTTCAATTGGTCGGCTCGCGGCTCGGCCGCAGCCTTTGGTTTCTCGACAGGAGCGCCGTATTTGATTGCGATATCTGCGGCAAGCCGCACGTGCATCATGAAACCGGTGCACACTACCGCTCGATCGAGGTCGCCTCAGAGCCCCTGACTGCTGATGAGGACTGGAAGGGTGTTCCCGACTGTAGCGTCTATGCCGTAGATCCCGATTTCAAACTGCGATTTCAATCGCTGTGATCAGTCAACGGCTTGTTTGACCCTAATCAAGGGGGCATCGCGCAGTTGCTGGTTTAATAATCCAAATTCAACAGGAGGACTTTGCCGTGAAAACCATTCTCGTTGCCGTAGACGGATCTGATCACTCCAACCGCGCTGTGGAGTTGGCCGCCGATATTGCCATAAAATACGATGCCAAGCTTGTTCTGGTGCATGCGGTCGATTCGCGTCCTTTGACCGATAGCGAAAGGCGTTTGGCAGAGGCCGAATACGCCGACCGGATTGAACCGCGGATGGTGGCCAGCGATATCGTGGATTCGCGGGCCACGGGGCCTGGAGGGGTTGGTCCGATTTTCAAGCGCTATGCCGAGACCGGCCTGATCATACGCACCGCCCTGGGCGAAGGGCTCCTGGATGGCGCCAGCCGGAATGCCAAGGAAAAAGGCGTCACCAGCGTCGAGACCATGCTGGTGAACGGTGAGGCGGCGGATGTAATTCTCGACACAGCCGAAAAGCAAAAAGCCAACCTGATCGTCATTGGCAGCCGCGGGCAGGGCGATCTCAAATCACTGTTTCTGGGCAGCGTGTCACACAAGGTTGCCAACCGCTCCGACATCAACGTCATCACGGTGAAGTAGATTTCAGGCCGCTGCCCCCCGGTGGTCATAAAATGCAGCGCATTCCGGCTCGCGGCCACGAACGACCCGGTAGCCTCGCTGTGCGCCGATCGTTTCGGTGACGACGGTGCACTGAGCTTCAGGGTGCGAGTCGGTGTGAAAATAAATCACCACCCAGTCATGCGTCCTGCCCAACTCGTGGGCAGTTTGGCTGTTTGAGAACATGGCGGTGAAGATCCAGTCTGCGCGCCGGGTGTGCAGCACCGAGAGCCAGGCCAGGCCATCCGGGTTGAAACGCCTGGGTGCGATCCGGCGAAGCTCGTTCTTGGCCGTGCGCTGGCGGTACTCGCGGTCAACGTCGAGCAGCATGTCTACCGGCGGCTCCAACGCAGGATGCCTGCTGCGCAGCCGCCGGCGGCCGAGACGTTCCTGCAGGCTGGCCTTGATCATCGATATGCGGCGGCCGCCAAAACCTGCCAGATTGTTTAAACGGCCGGCGTGAGCGGCGACCTCGAGGGCCTCCAGTGTATCCAGATGAAGATCGTCATGCAGTCTGGCAGCCAGTTTGGGTCCGATGCCGGGGATCGTGCAAAACAGGTCTTCTGGAGACGTGGTGCCGCGCAACCGCTCCAGTTGCGCCCATCGGCCGGTGTGCAGCATTTCGGCGATAGCCGCCGCAATGGACGAGCCGATTGCCGGCAACGCGACCAAGCCCTTGGTGCCCTCGCTGGCGAGGGTGTCGACCAGCGGGCGCTGCAGCGTGGAAAGTGTATCTGCTGCGTTGCGGTAGGCCTGAACACGAAACCGGTCAGCGTCCTGCTGCTCCAGCAAATCGGCCATCTCGCGCAAATTGGCCTCTATCACATGGTGTGTTTGATGATTGCCGGCAGGTTTGTTGGATGACGCGCCTTGCATTGGTCCTACATCTAGTTGTTCGCAGCGCTCAACAGCGTAACCTGGATGCCATACGGCCCCTTGTCGCCATCAAGCTCCTTGAACCGGACCTGACTGCCGACCTGTACCTTGGGCCAGGACGGTTTGGTCATGCTGTCACGGTCGAAATAGACTTCATGACCATCTGCCGTTTCAATGAAGCCGTAACCGTCCTGATCAAAAATGCGGACAATCTTGCCGTGTTGGGACTCGGGGTGGCGTTTGCTCCGGTGGCCACTTGTCTTGCGAATCTGATCTTCAAGCTGGCGGCGCGCGGCGTCAAAGGAATCGCGAATGGCCACGTAAATATCTTCATGGGCGTGATCGGTGCCAGCCTCTCTGGTAACCGCGATATCCTTTCCTGGCACTGACAGGTCGATGCGGACTTCGTAGATCCTGCCCCTGTGCTTGCCGCGATGGGGTGCATCGACCACCACGCGGCAGCCGATAAGGCGTGGATGAAACTGTTCAAGCTCATCGATCCTTTCCATGATGGCTTGTTCAATAGCATCGGAACGCGCGAGATTCTGGAAGCTGATGGACGGCTCTATCTGCATGTCGGCTCACCTTCTTTGTGAACATTCTAGGATGCTTAATCTAGTCCGCCTGCAACCATATTGTAATTGACCCACGTCAACGCGCATGGCTTCAACGGAGCGCATTAGTGCCTTATATTGACAATGCTCCATAGAGCGCGATCGTTTTAGATTGAACCAATCTAAAACGTGAATCGCCCTCTGAACAATTGAAGTCGTTCAGGTTTATCGTTCTTGATTATTTTAACCAAAAACGATCCTGATCTAGTTACGGAGGCAATCAAATGAGTGCACTAACTGCGGAAACAGTCCAGAAAATCGCCGGCCGGCTCGACGAAGGCCGGATCATAGAAATTCTCAAGACCGGTGCCGATGAGGCTGAGCTTGTTGAAGCCCTTGAATGGCTGCACGGCGACGATGCCATGGCCAAGCAGCGGCATCATTCGCCGGCGAGCCGTGTCGCGTTGCTCAGAGACATTCTTGGCCGCCATGACATCGCTGTCGAAGGCGATCGCTAGGTCAAACCATGCGTTTCAAGGCCGAACATGGCGTATCCTGCCTCAGGTTTATTGATGAAACCGGTCGTCCGGTGGGTGAGCTGCCGGATTTTGCGCGCAACGCTGAAGATCTGGTGCCGCTGTACCGGGCGATGCTGCTGACGCGTGCATTCGATGAAAAGGCTGTTGCACTGCAGCGTACCGGAAGGTTGGGGACCTATGCCTCTTCGCTTGGGCAGGAGGCTGTCGGTGTTGGCGCCGCAGCGGCGATGCGTGCAGACGATGTGCTGTTGCCATCGTTTCGTGACCAGTCGGCGATGTTGTGGCGCGGCGTCACGATGACTGAACTACTGCTCTATTGGGGCGGTGACGAGCGCGGCAGCGACTTTGCCGAAACCCGGCATGACTTTCCGATCTGCGTTCCGGTCGCATCGCACTTTCCTCATGCCGTCGGCGTGGCCTATGCCTTGAAAACGAAAGGTGATGCGGCTGCCCTGGCCATTGCCGGTGACGGTGCGACCTCGAAAGGCGAATTCTATGAGTCGATAAATGCGGCCGGTCTTTGGCGTTTGCCGGTGGTGTTCGTCATCAACAACAATCAATGGGCGATCTCGGTGCCGCGGGCACTTCAAACGGCGGCAGAAACGCTGGCCCAAAAGGCTATCGCTGCCGGCATCGAAGGTATTCAGGTTGACGGCAATGACGTCGTCGCGGTGCGCCATGTCGTCGGAGCGGCGCTGCAGAAGGCGCGCGAGGGCGAGGGACCCAGCCTCGTCGAAGCGATCACGTATCGGCTGAGCGACCACACGACCGCTGATGATGCCAGCCGTTACCGTGATGATGCAGAGGTA
>JABDJG010000095.1 GCA_013002595.1 Hyphomicrobiales bacterium
GGACAGAACACGGAGATATCGCGGCCCTTGTTCTGCAGCCGGCGGATCACCGGAACGGCGCGCTCGAACACCGACAGGTCAAGCTCGCCAAGATAGCCGTCGCGCTCGGCCTCCCGGGCGATCCGGCTCAGCGGCAGCCGCTCGCCATCACCGTGGCGAACCGACAGTGTTGCCCGGTAGTAGGCCGTGCGATTTTCCGACAGACGCACAATCGGCTCAAGAAACAGGTCAACTTCGCGCGGGCCCGCCGGGACGGCAGGCGCCGGCTCTGCGCGCAGCGGCGCTCCAGTGACCTGCGGCTCATCCGGCACATGCTGGCGGGCCAGGGCCGATACCGAATGCTCCAGTGCCTGAACCTGGGAATCAAGCTGCCCGGCTGCCGCCGTGTGGCCGCTTGCCATGGCAGATTCGAGGCGGTCCATCCGCTGGCGCAGCAACGAGTGATCCTGGCCCAGAGTGTTGTTGGCGCTCATCAGGTCCTTGATGCTGGAACCGTTATCATTTTTGGCGCCGCTTCGGGTAAACGAGCTGAGCAGCTGCGCCAGGGCGAGCAGAACGACGCCTGCCACCAATGCAACGTCGAGCCGGCCATTGAAAAACACGGCATGGATACATACGGCGATCGCTGTGACCGAAAGGACGGCACGTATGATTGTCAGACCGATCTGCAATTTGCCCATTGGTTGGATTTCCGCCACCCCAACTTCAAATCAGGATCGTTTCAGATTGCTTCAACCCAAAACGATCGCCCTCTAGTGCTCAAATGCGCCTCCTCGATCAACCCCATGGGTGACCCGGTGAGCTGACATCAGGTCGAATCACCTAAGAGAACAGTTTAAGCAGTCGACAATGCAGTAACAATGCGCTTTAAGCGAGAATTCTGTGCATAGACAAGCTCCGCACAAGCTACAGGCAGGGTGTTGCGCCCAACCGGCCTGCACAAGGCAATTACACGCGGCCGGCCCATGATTAACCCAGTTTTTTGTCATTATACCCTTGACGGCACCGATCATACTAATTAACTCACCATCAGCTGTTAGCACTCGCAGTTGATGAGTGCTAACGAGCCGGTCTTTCAATCAGTTGGAGGGGGCCGGCTTAACGCTACTTCGAAACAGTAAGAGAATATACGAGGAGAAGTCGTATGAAGTTCCGTCCTTTGCACGATCGTGTAGTCGTGCGCCGGGTCGATGAAGACACCAAAACTGCCGGTGGGATCATCATCCCGGATACCGCGCAGGAAAAACCCATGCAGGGTGAAATCGTGGCTGTCGGCAATGGTGCCCGCGGTGACGACAATGAGATTATCCCGCTCGACGTCAAAAAGGGAGACAAGGTGCTGTTTGGCAAATGGTCAGGCACCGAAGTCAAGATCGATGGTGCAGACCTTTTGATCATGAAAGAATCTGACATCATGGGCGTCATCGTCTAATCCGCCGAGGTGAACACCCCTCGTGCGGATTTTTTGATTCCGTCAAACAGAAGTCAATCGCGTAATTGCTAGCCCCGAAAAGAGGTTCTTGAAATGGCTGCTAAAGAAGTAAAATTTGCTGCCGATGCCCGTGAGCGTATGCTGCGCGGCGTCGACATACTAAATGGTGCGGTGAAAGTAACGCTCGGCCCTAAAGGCCGTAACGTTGTCATCGACAAGTCGTTCGGTGCACCGCGCACCACCAAGGACGGCGTCACGGTCGCCAAGGAAATCGAACTCGAAGACAAGTTCGAGAACATGGGCGCCCAAATGGTTCGCGAAGTCGCGTCCAAAACCAACGACATTGCCGGTGACGGCACCACGACCGCTACGGTTCTGGCTGCTTCGATCCTGCGTGAAGGTTCCAAGGCAGTTGCTGCCGGCATGAACCCGATGGATCTGCGCCGCGGCGTCGAGCAGGCTGTCAAGGTCGCCATCGAGGACCTGACCAAACGGTCCAAGAAGATCAAGACGTCCGAAGAAGTTTCACAGGTCGGCACGATTTCTGCCAACGGTGAAGCCGAAATCGGCGACATGATCGCTGCTGCGATGCAGAAAGTGGGCAACGAAGGCGTCATCACGGTGGAAGAAGCCAAGACTGCCGAAACCGAGCTCGATGTTGTCGAAGGTATGCAGTTCGACCGCGGTTACCTGTCGCCTTACTTCATCACCAATGCAGACAAGATGGTTGCCGAGCTGGAGGATCCCTACATCCTCTTGCACGAAAAGAAACTGTCGAACCTGCAGGCCATGCTGCCGATCCTGGAAGCTACGGTTCAGTCTTCACGTCCCCTGCTGATCATTGCAGAAGACGTCGAGGGCGAAGCTTTGGCGACCCTGGTTGTCAACAAGCTGCGCGGTGGCCTCAAGGTTGCTGCCGTCAAGGCTCCTGGCTTCGGCGACCGCCGCAAGGCCATGCTGGAAGACATCTCCATCCTGACCGGTGGCCAGGTGATTTCAGAAGACCTCGGCATCAAGCTTGAGAACGTGACCCTCGACATGCTGGGCACCGCAAAGCGGGTTCGCATCGACAAGGAAAACACCGTTGTGGTTGATGGCGCCGGCAAGTCGGCGGACATCAAGGCGCGGTGCCAGCAGATCCGTGCACAGGCAGAAGACACAACGTCTGACTACGACCGTGAGAAGCTGCAGGAACGTCTGGCCAAGCTGGCCGGCGGCGTTGCCGTGATCAAGGTCGGCGGTGTGACCGAAGTCGAAGTGAAAGAGCGTAAGGACCGCGTCGATGACGCGCTGAACGCCACGCGCGCGGCTGTTGAAGAAGGCATCGTGCCTGGCGGCGGCGTTGCGCTGCTGCGGGCCCAGAAGGCCGTCAACAAGCTGACCTCCGACAATGCCGACATCGAAGCTGGTATCAAGATCGTTTCACGCGCTCTTGAAGCGCCGATCCGTCAGATCGCGGAAAATGCCGGTGTTGAAGGCTCGATCGTTGTCGGCAAGGTGCTGGAGAAATCCGGCAACTTCGGCTTCGATGCCCAGGACGAGAAGTACGTCGACATGGTTGCCAAGGGCATCATGGACCCGACCAAGGTTGTGCGTATCGCACTGCAGGATGCCGCCTCGGTGTCCGGCGTGCTGATCACGACCGAGGCCATGGTTGCCGAAAAGCCCAAGAAAGACGCTCCTCCGGCCATGCCTCCTGGTGGCGGCATGGGCGGCATGGGCGACATGGGCTTTTAAGCCATCCAAGACGAAGCAATCTGCTTTACCAACCGCTCCGGGCAACCGGGGCGGTTTTTTTTGATCGATAAATCGGGCACCGGCTAATTGTCAAACAGACAAAAAGCAAGAGGGCCGTTTCAGTTTCCTGAAACAGCCCTCCGCCGAACACGGCAGGTCCCTTGCGGACTTTTCCCAAGCATCGTGGGACCGGGGGCATTGGCCACAATGCAAAGCGGGCTTTGTCCAAACAGTTCCCGCCGCGTAAGCCCACGTTATCCGGGGGCCTCTTTACTAATCTCTATGTGTCCTAACGTGACATATGCCGCACTAAACCCAAATTGGAAAGCACAAATCATGCCATAATTCCATCAGCCGATTCAAAAGGTGCCAACCCGGTCAATCTGGCTTTTCCAAAATCCAAACGTCAGTCATTGGAAAGCGCAGTTGGCACGCCAACGTTTTACACATAATAGGTTTGCTCTAAACACAGCCCCCTGCGCATTGGCGAATTCAAGATGGAAATCAGGCTTTTCGAAAGCGCTTGTTAAATTACCAATATCATGAGAGTTGCCGTCACGCCAATAGCCCACCAGCAGTTGCCGTTCAAAATTCAACAATTCAGGCAATGTTTTGTATTCCGCCCCGGGCGGCCCGCTTCTTCCCATTAGCCACCGCCGCGCGCCGAGGTAGCCTTTGAAAGTATAAAATGAATCAGAGCCTACTAAAAAGCGAAGCTTATACTTCAATTCGCGCTCTGGTTGCGTTATGTCGTCTGCGGTCAGGAAAAGACGTGATCCGGCACCGATCATATACAACCAGGCCTTGCGATTGAGGAATGACACCGCGCGTCGGTTGGTGCGGCCGGGCCGGTGCGGGTACAGTTCGTTGGAGCGGATCGCAACATCGATTTGCGGTCGCCCGTCGGCCGCGATCGGAATCCCTTCTCCAAGCAAATATGTCCGGTGATAATTGTGCTGCTGCAGGATCAGGGCAACCGGTGTGTCGGTGTCATCGAGAACGACGTTTGCCGCAGTATAATGGTCAAGCTGGTGCCAGTCATCAAGATCACCGACGAGGCCAAGCGCGATCGTCTGCCAGCCCAGAAGACCTGCCGGCAGTCCCGAATTGGCAAACACTGCATGGTAAGACAGAACCTGAAAGGTCTGTGGCCCCTCACCCAGGTCGATGGTTGCCGTTTGCGCCCGAGCGTGCAGGACCGGCGTTGGGACATAACCGGCCGGCCAGGCCTTGTGGATGAATTCCGCGCGCGGGGCCTCTTTATACCGGTTGAGGAGCTCGGGCGTGACCTTGTCGGAAATGATCTTGCCTTCACCGTCGCGCAACACGCCATGGGCGATGTAGTCGCGGTAAAAGTCGATGGGGCCGACATGGCTTCGCGGCAGATAGATGCGCGGCCGGTGGCGCTCCAGCAGCGCACGGGTACGGACATCAGGCAGCGCATCGGACGGCGGATTGGCGGCAAAATACTCAGCAAATCCCGGGTACTGCGAAAAATTTAGATCGTCATCGTCAGCCGCCGCGAACGCTGCCACAGCGGCAACAACGGCTACAAGCAGGACTACAGTTGCCGTGTGACGATACATGTCCGGCTACAGTACCGATTCCAGTCGGTCCCTCAAATCAACAATACGTGGCTGACCGGCAAGCGCCTTGCTGCAGGCCAGCACGGCTTCGGACTTCAGGATAACGCCGTCATCGAGGATCTTCAGCTGGTTGGCCTTGAGGGTCGACCCGGTGGTTGTAATGTCGACGATGACTTCAGCGGTGCCGGCGGCCGGCGCGCCTTCGGTGGCGCCAAGGCTTTCAACAATGCGGTAGCCGGTGACGCCCATGCTGGCAAAGAAACGCCGGGTCAGGCCAACGTATTTGGTAGCAACGCGCAGGCGGCGGGCGTGCGTGGCGTAATAGGCAACCGAGACTTCATCCAGATCGCTCATGGTGGCGACGTCGAGCCAGCACTCGGGCACCGCAACGACCACGTCGGCGGGACCGAAACCAAGCCGCATGGTGATGTCGAGAATACTGTCAACATCGCCGATCTTTTCGCGCAGCAGATCTTCGCCGGTCACACCAAGATCGATGGTGCCGTCCTTGAGTGCCTGAGCGATTTCAGATGACGACAGGAAGGCTACCTCCATGTCCTTGATGCCGGTGACGATGCCGCGATAACCTCTGGCTGCACCGGCGCGCTCGATCTTGTAACCGGCGCGCTCAAACAGGCCTTCGGCCTGCTCCATCAGACGACCCTTGGACGGCAGGGCAATGGTGAGGCACGACGTGGTCACGCGCCGCCTCCCAGCGCATCCAACAGGCGCTCAGTATAGATCGCACAACCGACCGCAGGTACCTTGTCGCCAGCGCCGATGTCAGACAGCATATTGTCATAACGCCCACCACCGGCAATCGTCAGCGCACCGCCTTTACTGCCGGTCACTTCGATCTGGAAGACAAAGCCGGTGTAATATTCAAGACTGCGCCCGAAGACGGCAGCAAATTCGAACCCGGTGGTGTTGAGGCCGTTGCTGCCGAACAGTTCGAGACGCCGGTTCAGGCTTGCCGCAGCGCCGGTCATGGTGCCGCCGACGGCGCCGGCCAGCTTGCCGACCTGCACCGCCGCTGCATCAGGCGCACCGCGGATTGCAAGATACTCGTCGATCGTTGCGCTGTCTTCAGCACCGAGCGGGGTCTCGATGCGGTCGGCTGCCTTTTCCGCCAGTCGAACGGCGATCTCATCCATCGTGCGGCCGCCAACCAGCTCAAGCTGGCGGGCATCAAGCTCAGTTGTCACCAGTTCAAGCGCCAGAGCGGTATCACCGTTCTCCAGCTCATCGACCAGGCCGGATATTGACGTACGCGGCCGTTTGGCAGCGCCGGTCAGGATCTGCAACAATGCCCGAAAGGCACGTGGGCGCCAGAAATGGTGTTGCAGTCGGCGGCGCCAGCGCTCGGGCATGTCGAGCGACGACAAGAGTGCGTGGAACAGGCCGAGGTCACCGATGCGCACGGTGTAGTCCTTCAAACCGGCCGCCTTCACAGCCGCCAGCGTGGTTGCCAGGATCTGAGCCTCGGCGGCTTCAGCATCGCCGGCGCCAAACCATTCCATGCCGGTCTGATGAAATTCCTGCGGGTGCTTGCCGGGCTGATAGCGAAACGCCGGTCCGGCATAGCAATATTGCGCCTCAGCCTGCGGATCGGCGACATGGGACAGGTGAAACCTGCAGGCCGGCACGGTCAGGTCGGGCCGCAGGCACTGTTCGCGGCCTTCAGGATCGGTGAACACGAAAGTGCGCGAGCGGATGTCCTCACCCGACCGGTCGAGAAACACATCGGCCGGCTGCAGGATATCGGGCGAAATGAAATCGAACCCAGCCTCTTCAAACCGGCCGGTCAACAGGGCTGACAGGCCATCCAGCGCGCGGCGTTCATGTGAGGTCTTGCCTGGCATGTCAGCCTTCGTGACGGCTCAAGACGTCTCGAACCGTGGTTACGAGGTGGTCGCGCGGCACCGAAACCTGGGCAGCGCGGGCTTCGGTCCACTCCTCGCGGCTTTCGATTTGTGCAGCCATTTTGGCGCCCTCGATCAGGTCCTTGATCTGGATTTCGCCGGCGGCATGTTCGTCTGCACCCTCGATGACCGCAACGGCGCAGCCGCGCCGGTCGGCATATTTCAGCTGCTTGCCGAAATCCTTCGGGTTGCCCTGGAACAGTTCTGAGCGGATACCGGCTGCACGCAATTCCTGGACCATTGCCTGATAGCGTGTAACGCTTTGGATATCGCGGTCCATGACGCAGACCAGGACCGGCGGTTTGACGTGCGATGCATCGAGCCGGCCAAGGTTTTTCAGCGCCGTCATCAGGCGCGATACGCCGATGGAAAACCCGGTTGCCGGGACCTGCTGGCCGGTGAAACGCTTGACCAGGCCGTCGTAGCGGCCACCGCCGGCGACCGAGCCGAACTGGACCGTCTCGCCCTTTTCATTGGTCACATCAAACAGCAGTTCGCACTCGTAAACGGGCCCAGTGTAGTATTCGAGACCACGCACGACTGAAGGGTCGATCTTGATGCGGTCCGCACCGTATCCGGCGGCGCGAACCAGTTGCTCAATTGTCGCGAGTTCAGCGACGCCCTCATTGCCGTCGACATCACCGGTTTCAACATAGGCGATCACCTGATCTATCTGACCCTTGTCCAGGCCCGCGCCCTCGGTCACGTCGCCGCTCTCATCCTTGCGGCCCGCACCGAGCAACTGGCGAACACCGTCAATGCCGAACTTGTCGAGCTTGTCGATGGATCGTAGCACCGACAGCCGGGTGCCGGCATGGTCATCCCCGGCCAGACCGGCGGCCTCGAGCACACCTTCGAGTACTTTGCGGTTGTTGACGCGTACGATGTAATCGCCGCGCTCGATGCCGAGCTGCTCCATGGTGTCGGCCATCATCATGCACATTTCAGCATCGGCCGATACGTTTGGCGCGCCGATGGTATCGGCATCGAACTGCATGAACTGGCGGAAACGGCCAGGGCCGGGCTTTTCATTGCGGAACACATAGCCGGCGCGGTAGGTGCGGTGCGGCAATTGAATGTCGTTGATGTTTTGGGCGACATGGCGGGCAAGCGGCGCGGTCAGATCATAGCGTAGGCTCATCCACTGATCGTCGTCATCGGTCAGCGAGAACACACCCGCATTGGGCCGGTCAGCATCGGGCAAGTACTTGCCAAGTGCGTCCGTATACTCAAACGCCGGGGTCTCCAGCGGATCGAAGCCGTAGAGTTCAAAGACCTGGCGGATCGCGGCGATCATCTTGTCGGTGGCGCGAATGTCATCGGCCGACCGATCAACAAAACCGCGCGGCAACCGCGCCTTGGGCCGGGTGTTTTTCTGCTTCTTGGCCATGAGATTATCGTTGCTGTCAGAACGGTACGGGTTCTAGAGCATGTTCCGGCAAAGGGGAACCGGTTTTTGGCACGGCGGCACCCGACAAACCGTCACCCCGGCGAAAGACGGGATGACGGCCTTCAGAACTATTTATCGCGCACGACTTTCTGGGTCTGGGTGCCGAGGCCGTCTATCCCCAGGTGCATGACGTCGCCCGGCTTGAGATAGCGGGGCGGCTTCATGCCCATGCCGACGCCGTGCGGCGTGCCGGTGCAGATGAGATCACCGGGTTCCAGCGTAAAGAATTTCGAGGCGTACCAGACGATGTGGGCGGCGGAGAAGATCATGTTCTTGGTGTTGCCGTCC
>JABDJG010000101.1 GCA_013002595.1 Hyphomicrobiales bacterium
GATCAACTCGCTGGCCTCGTCGGTGTTTGTTGCGGGGTTCTACTACAAGACATTCATGTGGCCGAAGTCGTTCTGGGAATCGGTCTACGAACCGATCATCAGGAAGGCGGCGGGCCTTGGCCGGGCCACCTATGAGGCAGATCCTGATCGTTATGAAAAGGCCTATGCGCATTGCGATGTGCTGGTCGTGGGCTCCGGGCCTGCCGGCCTGATGGCAGCGCTTAATGCGGCGCGGGCCGGCGCACGGGTGGTTCTGGCCGATGAGGGTCCGGTGCTCGGCGGCTCGCTCAACAACGAGGTTGAAGAGATCGGCGGCGAAGCCGGCAGTGCCTGGGCAGCCGGTGTCATTGCCGAGCTTTCCTCGATGCCCGAGGTCACGCTGATGCCGCGCACCACCGTGTTCGGCTGGTACGACGATAACTATTTCGGGGCGCTGGAGCGGGTCCAGAAACATGTCGCCGAGCCGAGCCACGATGCACCGGCTGAACGGGTGTGGCGCATTCTGGCCAAGCGGGCGATCATGGCGACCGGCGCCGAAGAGCGGCCCCTGGTGTTCGGCGGCAACGACCGGCCGGGCGTCATGACGGCTTCGGCGGTCAGAACCTACGTCAACCGGTTTGCCGCAGCGCCGGGACGATCGGGCGTTGTCTTTACCAACAATGACAGCGGCTACCGCACGGCGCGCGACCTGATCGCCAACGGCATCGAGGTGTGCGCGGTGATCGATGGGCGCGCGGATGCGCCCGATCTTGACGCCGGCGGCGCGCCGGTGGTCAAGGGCGCGGTGATCTCGGACGTCAAGGGTGGCAAGCGGATCAGCGGGGTTGAGCTGCACGTTGGCGGTGACCATCAGCATATCGCCTGCGATTTCGTGGCGATGTCGGGCGGCTGGAGCCCGATCGTGCATCTGGCCTGCCAGCGTGGCACCAAGCCGGACTGGAATGAAGATATCTCAGCATTTGTCACACCGGATGTCGGGCGCGAATTTACCGCAGCCGGTTCGGCAACGGGTGCGATGTCGCTGAGCGAGTGTCTGGCGGAAGGGGCAGCAGAAGGCGTTGAAGCGGCCCATCAGCTTGGCTTCAAGACGCGAGCAGCAAAGATCCCCAAGGCGCGCGATGAGGCGTCATTTGCGGTGACGCCGATGTGGTATGTCGGCCATTCGACCGGCAAGGCGTTCGTTGACTTCCAGAACGATGTCACGGCAAAGGACATTCCGCTGGCAGCGCGCGAGGGCTATACCGATGTCGAGCTCACCAAGCGCTACACGACGACCGGCATGGCAACCGACCAGGGCAAGATGTCAAACGTCAATGCCATCGGTATGTTGGCCGAGGCGACGGGCAAGTCGATCCCGCAGGTCTCAACCACCACCTTCCGGCCGTTCTATACGCCGGTCAACATGGGTGCGCTGGCCGGGCCCTACAAAGGCCATCACTTCCAGCCGGTGCGCAAGACACCATTGCATCAGTGGGCCGAGGACGAGGGTGCGGTCTTCGTTGAGGCGGGACTGTGGTATCGAAGCCAATGGTTCCCGCGTGACGGCGAGACGTTCTGGCAGACAAGCGTCAACCGCGAAGTGATCAACGCGCGCACCAATGTCGGCCTGTGCGATGTCTCGACGCTGGGCAAGATCGACATCCAGGGCAAGGATGCAGCAGAGTTCATGAATCGGCTGTACTGCAATGGCTGGAAGACTCTGCAGATCGGCAAGGCGCGCTATGGCTTCATGCTGCGCGAGGACGGCATCGCCTTTGATGACGGCACCTCAAGCCGGCTTGGAGAGAACCACTACTTCATGACCACGACAACGGCCAATGCCGGCGGGGTGATGAGCCATATCGAATATTGCCATCAGGTGCTGTGGCCGGAGCTCGACGTGCAATATGTTTCGGTGACCGAGCAATGGGCGCAGATGGCGGTTGCCGGGCCGAATGCCCGCAAGGTGTTGCAGAAGGTCATCAGCCAGGATCTCAGCGATGAGGCGTTCCCCTATCTCGGTGCGCAACCGGTCTCGGTAGCCGGCGGGATCGAGGGCCGGTTGTTCCGGATCTCGTTTTCGGGCGAGCTGGCCTACGAGCTTTCGGTGCCGGCCGATTACGGCGATGCGGTCGTCCGCTCGCTGATGCATGCCGGGCGCGAATTCGGCATCATGCCGTACGGTACCGAAGCCCTGTCGGTGATGCGGATCGAGAAGGGCCATGTCGCCGGCGGCGAGCTGAACGGCATCTCGACGGTCTATGACATGGGAATGGGCCGGATGATGTCGACGAAAAAAGATTATATCGGCCGGGCGATGGCCTCGCGCGAGGCGTTCCACGTGCTGGACCGGCCACATTTCGTCGGGCTGAGGCCGGTTGACCGGTCGCTGCAGCTCAAAGCCGGCGGTCATCTGTTGACCCTCGGCGACAAGCCGTCGATGGCCAATGACCAGGGCTATATCACGGCGGTTGCCTATTCGCCGATGCTTGAGCACTGGATCGGGCTTGGATACCTCAAAGGCGGCCGCGAGCGGCTCGGTGAGGTCGTTCAGATCTGGGACGGGCTGCGCAATTTATACATGCACGCCGAGGTCTGTGATCCGGTGTTCTATGACAAGGAGCATGTGAAACTCCATGGCTAATCAAGCAACACAACGAAAATTGAAAACCGCAGCAGCGCCAGCAGTTCAGACCCGGCGGGTTTCGGCCCTGGCGCATGTGATGCGCTATGGGCGGTTTGGCGCCGATCACGAGGGCGGGCCGGGTGTCACCCTTGGATTGCGGCACCCCGTGTCGATTGCCACGGTGATCGCGCGCAAGGGCAAGGCGCGGGCGCTGTCGGGCGCGCTGTCGGACGGCTTCGGCTTTGCAACGCCGGCGCCGGGCCGGTCGGAAGGCGCGCGCGGGGCTTCGATCCAATGGGCGGGGCCGGAGCACTGGTTCGTGGTCCGTGAGGATGAGCGCGATGGTGCGCTCTACAATGATCTGGCCGACAAGCTGGACGGATTTGCCTCGGTCTCCGATCAAAGCCATGGCCGGGTGATCATTTCAATGTCGGGCGCCCGGGTGCGCGACGTGCTGGCCAAGGGCACGCCGGTTGATTTTCACCCACGGGTCTTCGATGAGGGCGATTGCGCCATCACGCAGATGGCCCATGTCGGGGTGCACATCACCCAGACGGGTGAAGATGCCTTCGAGATTTCCCTGTTCCGCGGCTTTGCCGAGAGCTTCTGGGAGTGGCTGACCGAAATGTCGCTGGAGTTCGGCTACGAGGTGGTTTGAGCGCGGCTTGTCCGTCATTCCGACGACAGTCGGAATCCAGGGTAATGTGGCACGGCAGTGCCTGACGGCCCCTGGACCCCGACTTTCGTCGGGGTGACGAACAGATGAAATTGGGCCTAAGCCCCATCTATTTCCGCAAAGATCTCTTTTGCAATCCTGTGGCA
>JABDJG010000105.1 GCA_013002595.1 Hyphomicrobiales bacterium
ATACATGTTCGGCAAACCCGCCCCAGCCACAGCCGATCTCCAGGATCTTGTCACTACCGCTCACATCGAGCGCGGCAAACACGCTGTCATACTTGGCGGCCTGAGCCTGTTTGATCGAGAGCCCCGGCGAAGCAAAGCGGGCCGAAGAGTACGTCATCGTTTCATCAAGCCAGATGCCGAAGAACGCATTGCTCAGATCGTAGTGGTCAGCGATATTGCGCTTGCTGCCGGCTTTGCTGTTGGTGCGAAGGAGGTGGCGCCAGCGATCGGTAAACCTCGTTTGAAACAACCGACGTCCCGCGCCGACCAACAATTTTCTGTTGCTGGCAAAGAAGCGGATTAGACCGACCAGATCGGGGGTATCGACTTCACGCCGGATGTAACTCTCAGCGAACCCATTGGCGCCGGCCTGGATCGCGCGGGCAATGACGCGCCAGCTTCTTACCGTCAATCGCACCTGGTGGCCCGGGCGTTTGCCCTGGAACCGGACGATGTTTCCTGACGGCAACAGAACGACAATACCCCCGGCCAGCCTATCCGGCATCATCGCGCGGGCCACGAGAACAATCAGGCGTTCAAGGGGCGACGGTGGGCGCCGGCGCGCCATACCGGCAGTGCTCGTAGCAGCGTCAGTCATTGTGCAAGGAAACTCCGGGGAATTGCTGTGGCGTACGCCCCAATGCCGGCTTGGACCGCCTCACAATGGGCAAGCCCTTCAGCCAAAGCACCGCGGCTTCCAGGTGGATACCGGCGATCACTTTGGCTGTGAGCAGAGGTGTCCGGCAGAACGCGCTCCACAAGTTGCGGTCATTTAGCGGCAAAGCCATCGCTGTTTGGTAGGCGTTCATCAACGGCTTGCCGTCGACCCGCAGACTTACGCCTACTGCCACGGTTTCGTTCGGCGGCGACACTCGAAAGCCGTAACGCCCGGCAATTTCGTTGAACGGAGAGACATGGAACTGCTTGTCGGCGGACTGGAAAATGATGCCGTGTTGCTGCTTTCGAACCGGCACGACATAACAATGGCGGTCACCGAAGGTGTTGTTCACCTCATAGACCATCACAGCAATATCACCGGTCGGGGCCAGGCAGTAGTAAACCGTCAAAGGGTTGAAGACATAACCAAGCACCTTGGGAAAGGTCAGCATCAGCACACTGGAGATGCCGGTCTGGCAACCTGCCGCGGCGACCTTGTCGGTGACCCATTTTTTCAGATCGCACGGCGAGCCGTCACCGTGATCGCTTTCCATCAGCGAGAACACATTGAGCCGGTTGATCGACAGCAATTTGCAACTTGAATCGATCATGGGCAGTTCGTCGAGATCGATCAGCAGCGAGCAGACGCGATAGCGCAATTGGTGACGGCGTGGATGGTAGCGCCGGTGCACGACTTCGCCGATGCACAACCTGGAGCGAAGCCGGGTCATTCGGCAGCCATCCCGCGTTGCGCTATGTCGCGCGTGGCAACAATCCTGCCGGAAGGGTTCTCAACCCGCCAGGGACGCTTTTGACCGCCCAGTTGTTCGGCTACGGCCAGGCCGCTTTGCAGCGCGTCTTCGTGAAATCCTGCGCCAAAATAGCTGCCGCAGAACCATGTCCGCGCCCGCCCCTGCAAGTTCCAAAGGACATTCTGCGCGTGCAGCGCAGATGCCGAATACATCGGGTGCGTGTAGTTGAAGCGGGCAATTTCGGCCAGCGGCGCAATCGGGGTCGATGGGTTCAACGTAACAAAGACATCCTTGTGCGATGGAAGATTCTGCAGGCTGTTCATCCAATAACTGATTGTGGGCGCGTCTGAACCGCCCAATTTAGAGACGTAGTTCCAGGACGACCACAGATGCCGGCGCCTGGGCATCTGCCTGGCATCCGTGTGGACGACTGCCAGGTTATCACAATAGGCAAACTTGCCGAGCAATGCTGTTTCATCGGTGCCCGGCTGCTCCAGCAACGACAGCGCCTGGTCGGCATGGGTTGCCAATACGACATGGTCGAACATTCGCAACACGCCATTGCCGTCTTCGATAACGACATTGCCCGGTCGGCGCTTTATAGATTTGACTGCACAGTTCAGTTCAATGCGGAAATCACCATCCTCAATCAAACGCTTGACATATTGCCGGCTGCCTCCAGCAACGGTACGCCATGCAGGACGCTTACGGGCCTGCAGCAGCCCGTGGTTGGCAAAGAAACGAACGAAGGACTTCGCCGGATAGTTTTCCATGCCTTGTGCCGGAGAAGACCAGATGGCGGAGGCCATTGGCAGCAGATGATTTTCGATAAAGCTTCGGCCATAGCCGCCTGCCCGCAACAGTTCGCCGAGCGTCATTGTTTCCGGGATATCGTGCGCCGTGCGTTCGACATTCCGGAAGAATCTCATCAGATCGAACAGCATTTTCCAATGGTCGGGATTGGCAACATTTCGAACCTGGCCGAACAAACCACTCAACCGGGTTCCCGAATATTCATAAGCGCCACCTCCGGCCGAGAACGCAAAGGTCATCCGCGATGGCTCAGTTGGGACCTTGAGATGATTGAAAAGAGCAACCAGATTGGGATAGTTCGGCGGATTGTAAACGATGAACCCTGTATCGACCGGATGCCGCGCGTCCGAATCCTCGAACTCGATGGTATTGGCGTGACCTCCCGCGTGGGCCTGCGCCTCCAGCACCGTCACATCATGCGTTTTCGACAGCAACCAGGCGGCCGACAAACCAGCAATACCGGATCCGACGACAGCAATTGACAGTGGCTTCATTGCACCCAACGACCCAATTATCCCAGACACACCGATTGCTACGTCTCTTTGCGTCTGCCGGATCACCGTCTAGAGACGATATCGGCACAACAACGGGTGACGAGCGATTGCAGAGCCGTGAATTTGTGGGCATGTACGGTCCAACCCCGCCGGGCTTTGGTTGGGCGGGCATCCCCCAGCGGTGCCCGCCCGTTCCCGTCCAGATCGCCGTATGCATCATTTTAATGCGCCGGGCGGAAAATGGATTGCAGCAGCCCGCGGTGGTGAGGCCGCAGGCTGCTGCCTTGACGCAATCGGGTTGTCCTCGGCCGTGGGTGATCAGGTAGGGTTCGGCGAGGGACAGGGACTGGTCCCGATGGTCAAATCCTAGTTGTGCTTCTTGCGGTAAATGCGCCGACTCTGGCGGTTTTGTGCGCGATGCAGTTTGTGACGTTCGCGATGGGTGACGACGCCGTCGCGTTTGTACCAGCGTTCCTGCGCCTTGATACGGGCATGGCCGCGCACCAGTTGGCCGGTTTCACGATAGCTCAACGAGCCGTTGGCAACCCCGTGATAGATACGTTTCGCCTGGTTCTGCTGACGCCAGTCCACGCCGGGCACCGACTGGGCAGAAGCGGATTCAGCCGCCAGTGACAGGCTGAATGCGGCAGCGGCTGCGAATACGACAGGTTTGATCATGAATTCCCTCCATTGAGTTTCGTGTGGCCATTTGCAGGCCTGGTCTAGGGCCTGTTGGAATTCAGGTTGTGGCGCCGGCGTGGCTCATTTTGTCTGTGGCTAGCTTTGAGTGGCGCTGTAGGGTTGCCCCCTTCAAGCTGCTCAAAGTGACGTCCACAGGCAAAATGAGCCGCGTCCTTTCAGGATTTGGCCCGATTGGCCCATCTTCAGGGGTGTTTGTCGTCGAATATGCCAGCATGTCCTTCCTCCTCACACCCCTAAACCTGAACCAATCGGACCAAACCAGCGCCATAACCTGAATTTCAACAGGCCCTAGGTTGATGAGGGAACATTATTCGGTTGACGCTAATCGCCGGCTGACACCAGATGTCAGCGAGATGTCAGATTCGCATTGATAACGGATGAGACATGGTTGAGCGTATGACGGCATCGAGGCGTATCTCACGGCGCGGGTTTGTAT
>JABDJG010000112.1 GCA_013002595.1 Hyphomicrobiales bacterium
AGCTTGTTCAGCCGCCTTCGTGCACGACTGTGCCGCTTGCAGGCTGTCGATCAGACACTTGAGATCAGCCCCGGCATTAAGCAGTTTCGCCACGTGGGCAACCTTGCCCGGTGTCAGCCCCACGGCATAAAACAGGTCGGTGATGCCGTGCTCGACAAAGTAATCCGCTTCCTTCAGCGTCGAGACCGTCAGCCCTTTAGCGTTCCGCGCCAACAGCTTTCGCGCAATGTCGATGCTCTTGGCCGTCTTGATGTGCGGCCGCAGCGGCACGCCCAATTCTTCCGCACGATCAGCAAGGCGGTTGATGTTGGCATCGAGCTTGGCCTCATCAACAAGCAGGGCTGGGGTATCGAGATCGAATGTCACAGGCGTTGTCATTCAACATCCGGTGGAGACGTTGGATATGACCTGGCAACACCTGTCGAAGGTGAGTTGGCGACCGGCGCGACCGCGTAAAAGAACGTCACGGCCTCAGGCGCGTCATAGATCAGCTCGGTCCCTGCCGGGATCCACAAGCTGTCGCCCGGCCCGGCATTGAAGACATCATCGCCGACACGCAACTTAAACTCGCCTTGATGAATGAACAGCACCTCGTCATAGGTCACCGTCCAGGGCACATGGCACCCGGCATCGAAGATGCCGATGCCGGCGCCCAGCGACTCACTGTTCGAGACATTGACCAGTGCCAGCACACTCGCCTTGTCGTCGTTCGGCAAGTCGAACGGTTGATCACCTTTGCGGAACAATTGAACCTTCGCCATAGTTCAGACCCAGTCTTCGAACGGGAACTCATCGAGCTGTCTGGTGCCGTCTTCGGTCACCAGCACCTGAATTTCCAGCTTGATGCATTCTCGCCCGCCTTCAACACCGGTGCAGCTCTCGACACACAGCACATCGCCGACTTCGAACTGGCCCTTGTAGCCACCGCCGTTGTCCATATCGATGTGGGTTGGAACCGAGGGGTACTCATCGCACAGTCCGACGCCATGCAACGCAACACTGTACCTGAGTGCCCAGAACTCTTCAGGCACCCGCCAGGACTTATCGTTGAATTCATGAAAGCTCATGCCCGGCTGGATGACGTCCTTGTTGTGCATGATCTGGTTGTAGGCATTCTCATAGAGCCGCTTTTGTTCATCTGTCGGCGGCACCAGCCCGATGGTCCACGAGCGCGACAGGTCGGCGCAATAACCATACGGCCCAACGAGGTCCGTATCGAACGACAGCAGGTCGCCATCGACGCCCCTGTGGTTCGAACATTCCTGGAACCATGGATTGGTGCGTTCGCCAATCGACAGCAGGCGGGTCTCGATCCATTCGCCGCCATTGCGGATGTTTTCGTAGTGCAACTCGGCCCAGATCTCGTTTTCGGTCTTGCCGGCAACCGAGTTCTCGCGCATGCGCCACATGCCCGCCTCGCACACCTTGATCGTCCAATCCATCAGGATCAGATCGGCTTCGCACTTGTTGCGCCGCGCCTGTTCTGTGATCTGTTGGCCCTCTATGTCCTCAACCCCGCGGGCGCGCAGCGCATCGAGCCCCAACGGTTCAATCTTGTCGATCGCCAGCCGCATGTTGCCGCCGCCATGCTGGCGCATCAGGTCGGCGATCTCGTCGGCCCACAGGTTGGCCCTTTCTTCACATCGCGGGCCGGCCGAGAAATAGAACCAGGAGATTGACGGGCGCACCTCATCGACCATGTCGAGGCCTTCAGCCAGATGCATGGCCTGCTTGTATTCGAAACAGATCGTCGGCCCGTCGGCAAACAGCAGGACATAGCGGGATGGATTGTGCAGGGTCCACACCTGCATGTCCGAACAATCTGTCGCATAACGGATATTGAGCGGATCATAGAGCAGGATCGCCGCGCAATCCTGCTTGATGACCTCATCCTTCATCCGCTTGTGGCGATGCGCCCGGGCTGCGTTGATGGTGCCTTCGGGCACCGGATTTTTCAACGGCGCGGCACCGGCCTCGAAATTGAGATAGGCCGGTTTGCGCGGGTCGCTGTAGATGTCGATTCTTTGTGGCTTGTCGAGCATGGCGATTATCCTCTCATCCGCTCTGCCTGCGGGTCGAACAACGGTTCGCGTTGCGGCGTGGCCTTGTAGCGTTGTCCGATGATCTCAATTTCAAAGCCGTCGTCCTGCGCGGCATTTTCCCGCGGCAGGTAGCCCATGGCGATCGATTTCTGCACATAGTGCCCGTAGCCGCCCGAGGTTATCCAGCCCACCACCTCGCCATTGTGCCAGATCGGCTCATCGCCAATCACATCGACATCGTGTGTGTCGACGGTAAAGAACGTCAGCGAGCGCTCACCGCCTGACTCTTTTTCCAGCCGGGCTGCGTCATGTCCGATGAACTCGTTCTTCTTCAGCGACACAAAACGCCCCATCTGGGCTTCATAAGGCCCGTAGATCGGCCGGTACTCGCGCGCCCAGGTGCCCCAGTTCTTTTCCAGCCTGAGCGACATCAGCGCCCGGCTGCCCACATGTTTCAGGCCGAGGCCGGCACCGGCGGCAACAATCGTGTCGTGCAGCCGCACCAGATAACTTGCCGGCACCCAGATCTCGTAACCGAGATCGCCGGTAAAGGTGATGCGCCCGACCTTGGCCGGCACAAGGCCGATATCCATTTCCCTGTAAGACAGGAAAGGCATCGCCTCATTCGACACATCAAGCGAGGTCAGCCGCGACAACAGCTCGCGCGACTTCGGCCCGGCAATCGACAGCCCGCAAAGCTCGGTGCCCAGTTCGCGCACCGCAACGCTGCCGTCATCAGGCAACTGCGACTGGAACCAGCGCATGTGGTAGTTTTCTGCCGGCCCTGACCCGAAGATGTAGAACCGCTCGTTGTCGGCCTTGGCGACGGTGAAGTCACCGATCACCTTGCCGTTCGGATTGAGCATCGGCGACAGCGTGAGCTTGCCCTGCGCCGGCATCTTGTTGGCCATGATGTGCGACAGCCAGCCCTCGGCGCCGGTGCCGGTGACCTCGTACTTGGCGTAGCCGGAAATCTCCAGCAAGCCGACATTCTCACGCACTGCCCGGCATTCCTCACCGACGATTTCAAAAGCATTGGACCGCCTGAAGGTAATCGCTTCCTCCGGCTTGGTCCCCTCTGGCGCAAACCACAGCGCCTGCTCAAGCCCGTAGGCCGAGCCGAAACAGGCACCCTTGGCCTCATAGCGGTCATAGAGCGGTGTCGTGCGCAACGGACGCGCGGCCTGTAGTTCTTCGTTGGGGAACTGGATCCGGAACCGCCGGCCGTAGTTTTCGCGCACCTTCTCGTTGGTGTAGCTGAGCGTGGCAAAATCACCGTAGCGGGCAACATCCATCGCCCAGACGTCGAACCCGGGATCGCCATCGACGATCCAGTTGGCGAGCGCCAGGCCGACACCTCCGCCTTGCGAGAACCCGGCCATAACGGCGCAGGCGACCCAGTAATTGTCCATACCGCGGACCGGCCCAACCAGCGGGTTGCCATCGGGTGCAAAGGCGAACGGGCCGTGAATGATGTTCTTGATGCCGGCATTCTGGAAGGCCGGATAGCGCTCGAACCCGCGCGCCAGATTGTCGGCGATCTGGTCAAGGTCCGGCGGTAGCAGCTCGGAGGTAAAGTCCCACGGCGCCTCGGTCGGCGACCACGGCCGGCCGTTGGCCTCATAGGTGCCCATCAGCATGCCGGTGTGTTCCTGGCGCATGTAGAGTTCGCCGTCAAAGTCGATGGCATGGACGATCTCCTTGCCATCATTCGCTTTGTTGAATTCAACGACTTCGGGAATTTCCTCGGTCAGGATGTACTGATGCGCCATGCACAGCGACGGCAATTCCAGCCCGGCCATGCGGCCAACTTCGCGGCCCCACAGGCCGCCGGCATTGACGATATGCTCGGCATGGATCTTGTCACCGTTCAGCGTATCCACATCCCACGAGCCGTCGGCGCGCTGTGTCGTTGCCGTCACCCGGTTGCGCAGCGTGACCTTGGCCCCATTCACCCGGGCTGCCTTGGCATAGGCATGGGTCGTGCCGGACGGATCAAGATGGCCTTCCAGGGGATGCCACATGGCGCCGATGAAAAACTGCTCATCGAGCAACGGATAGATCTTCTTGGCTTCGGCAACCGAGATCATCTCGGTATCGACACCCAGATACCGGTTGCGCGCATGCGCCATTTTCAGCCAGTCGAGCCGGTCTTCATCGGACACCAGCATGACCCCGCCGGTGACATGACACCCGGTTGCCTGGCCCGAGACCTTCTCGATCTCTTCGTAGAGTTTGATCGTATATTCCTGCAGCTTGGCGACGTTGGGATCGCCATTGAGCGTATGAAACCCGCCGGCAGCATGCCACGTTGCGCCCGATGTCAGCTCGTCGCGCTCGATCAGCGCCACATCGCTCCAGCCGCGTTTGGTGAGGTGATAAAGCACCGAGGCGCCGACCACGCCGCCGCCGATGACAAGAACCCGATAGTCAGCACTCATGAAGATTTCTGCCCGTTGAAACTGTGTACTCTCAACAGCGCAGCCGATCATGGAAAACGAGGCCGTGCAAGGCATTAAACGACATTGCAGGTCGCTTTTTGATCTAGGGCCTGTGGACATTCAGGTTGTAGCGCTGGCGTGGCCCATTTTGTCTGTGGCTAGCTTTGAGCAGGGCTGCAGGGGCCCACCCCTTCAAGCTGCTCAAAGTGACGTCCACAGGCAAAATGGGCCGCGTCCCGAAAGGGATTTGCCCCGATTGGTCCATATTCACGGGCATTCGTCGTCGAATATGCCAGCATGTCCTTCCTCCTCATACCCCTGAACCTGAACCAATCGGATCAAACCAGCGCCACAACCTGAATGTCCACAGGCCCTAGATCGCCAGGGGTGAATTATTGTCACCAGACGCCTTGTGTATTAAGGCTAGAAATCATGACCAAGGGCGAGTTCGACCAGATCCCGATTATCGATGTTGCACCGCTCTATACAGCTAATGAAGATGCGATCGCAGCGCTCGCTGATCAAAGCCGCGCGATCCTGCGCGATATCGGTTTTGCCTACATTACCGGTCACAAGGTGCCTGTAGATCTGATCGAGGCCGTGCGCGATCAGTCCCGGCTATTCTTTGCCTCGTCCGCAGAGGACAAGAATGCCATCGCGATCAACGATTGGCATCGCGGTTACATGGCGCCGAACACCTCGGTCATCGTGACGTCGTCCGTTGCCAAGGTCTCCAAGCCGAACCAGAGCGAAAGCATTTTGATCCTGCATGAATTGCCGGCAGATGATCCCGATGTGATCGCCGGCAAACCTCTTCAAGGGCCGAACCAATGGCCGCAAGGCCAACCGGCTCTGCGCACAACCGCCCTTGACTATGTCGAGCGCATGGAAGACCTCGGTAAGCGTATCGGCACACTCGTGGCATTGTGCCTGGACCTGCCGGCCGATCATTTCAGGCCCTATTTCGAGCGCCCGACCACCTTCCTGCGCCTCTTGCATTATCCACCGCAACCGGTCGAGGAGGGCCTGTTCGGTTCTGCTCCCCACACAGACTACGGTTTCATTACATTGCTGGCCCAGGATGACGTCGGCGGACTTGAAGTGCGCAACAAGCAGGGTGAGTGGATCGCCGCGCCGCCAGTACCCGGCAGCTTTGTCATGAACGTCGGTGACATGCTGGCCCACTGGTCCGGCGGCCTGTTCGCTTCAACACCGCAACGTGTCATCAATTCATCGTGAAAAGAGCGATATTCGCAGCCGTTCTTTTTCGACCCGGGCATGGATACTGTGATAGTACCAGTAACAGACAGCGATGCCGATCCGATCCGTTATGGCGATTACCTAATGGAACGGCTGGACAAGAACTACAGCTATCGGCATCTCTCAGGCAGTTGAGCCTTAAGTCTGGCCACAGAATCTTAACCGCTCGCATGTTAAAAAACTGCCATTAAAGGTGGGTTTTTCCAATGGCAGCGCGCCGTAACAGACGCAATGGCGGCAAAAAGTCCGTTCTGCTTTCAACCGTTGTACCGATGTACAACGAAGAAGGCGGTATTGACCTGTTTTTTGAGCGCCTGGAACCGGTCCTGGACAAGATCACCAAGGACTATGAAATCATCTGCATCGATGACGGCAGCACCGATGCCACACTTGATGAATTGCTTGAGCACCGCGAGCGCAACCCGCGCATCAAGATCATCAATCTGTCGCGCAATTTTGGCAAGGACGTCGCCCTGTCGGCGGGCCTGGATTACGCCACCGGCCAGGCTGTTGTGCCGCTGGATGCCGATCTTCAGGACCCACCCGAGTTGATCGCGGAAATGATGGACAAATGGCGAGAGGGTTACGAGGTCGTTTATGCCCGTCGCTCGGACCGCAAGAGCGACAGCGTTTCAAAGCGCGTCACCGCCGGCTGGTTCTACCGGGTCCACAACGCAATTGCTGATGTCTCGATCCCCGACAATGTCGGCGATTTTCGGCTGATCGATCAGCGGGTCAATATAGCGCTGCAAAATCTGCCCGAGCGCACCCGCTTCATGAAGGGCCTGTTTGCCTGGGTCGGTTTCAAGCAGGCCAGCGTCGAATATGTTCGTGAATCGCGTGCCTACGGCGAAACCAAATGGCACTTCTGGAAGCTCTGGCAGTTCGCCCTCGACGGCATCACCGGCTCAACGACGTTTCCGCTGCGGGTCTGGACTTACATCGGAATCCTGGTGTCGTTGACCGCTTTCTTCGTGTCGACATTGCTGATTGTCCGGGTCTTCATTTATGGCGTCGATGTTCCCGGTTACGCCTCATTGATGGTCGCGGTCCTGTTCCTGGGCGGCATCAACATCCTGGCCACCGGCATCATCGGCGAATACATCGGCCGCATATTCACCGAGGTACGCCATCGCCCGCTCTATTTGGTGCGCGATACCTATGGCCTCGAGAAGTAGCGTCTCCCATGGATCGCGAGGTATTCGATCGCCTGGACCAGCTGGAAGACCGCCATTGGTGGTTTTCAGCCCGCCGCACCATTCTGGAGCGTGTAATCCGGGACAATGCCGTCAAGGGCGGCCACACCAAAATCCTTGAAGCCGGTTGTGGCACAGGCGGCAACCTGGAGATGTTGGCATCGCTCGGCGATCTTGTTGCCTTCGAACCTGACGACGATGCCCGCAAGCTGGCCGCCGGCAAGTCCGATTGCGAGATACGCCATGGCACCTTGCCGGACGGCAACCCGTACAGGAATGAAAAGTTTGACCTGATCGTTGCCTTCGATGTGATCGAACACGTTGAACAGGATGAGGAAAGTCTGGCGGCCCTGCGCCGCAGTTTGGCGCCCGGCGGCAAGCTGATCATGACGGTGCCGGCCCTGCCGTGGATGTGGAGCGCCCATGACGAACGTCATCACCATTTCCGCCGCTACACCCGTGACAGTCTGGCTGAGACCGTAAATCGCGCAGGCTACCATGCGGTCGAACTGACCTACTTCAACACGCTGCTGTTTCCGCTAATCGCCGGCGTGCGCATGGTCAAGAAACTGTTCGGCATGTCACAAGCCGAGGACGACGCCATGCCGCCGGCCCCGGTCAACGCCATCCTGCGCAGCGTGTTTGCCGCCGAACGGTTCCTGATTGGCCGCATCCCGCTGCCAATCGGCGTTTCCCTCCTGGCGGTGCTCGAAAGCTCCGGCGAATGATCCGCCAATTCTTCCGCTTCGGCATGATTGGCGTGATCGCAACGCTGGTTCACGTCGTGGTCGCACTGTTCCTCCACCACCTGTTTGAGGTCTCACCGCTGTGGTCGAATGCGATCGCCTTCATCACTGCCTGGCTGGTCTCTTACGCCGGCAACTGGGTTTGGACATTTGAGGCAGCAACGACGCACCGCCACTCCGCCCCGCGGTTCTTCATCGTCGCGCTCGCCGGCTTTGCCCTCAACCAGCTGATCGTTCTCATCACCAGCAACTGGTGGGGCTGGCCGTTCTGGCTCGCTCTCGTTCCCGTCGTCATGATTGTCCCACTGGTCGGCTTCCTTGCCAGCCGCTATTGGGCGTATCGCCAACCCGGGGCGATCTGATCGCGGTTGCGCCATCCTGGCGGCAATGATGTAAGGTCTGCCGGCGATGGCATGCGATCAGGACACAACAAACTATCCCGGAACCAAACGGCGCTGGCCGCGCATCGTGATCTTGCTGTTGATCTATGGTGGTCTCCTGGTTTTCAGCCAGTGGGGCGGTGACTGGCTGGCCGGTCTCGTCGGCACCGATCTGGGGCCTGAAGCTCAGTCCCACGCCCGTCATCTGGTGATGGCCAGCATGGCGATCTACACGGCGCTGATGGCCATGCCGTTTGTGCCCGGAATGGAGATCAGCCTTGCGCTTTTTGCCGCCTTCGGCAGTCAGGTCGCGGTCTTCGTCTACTTTGCGACTGTTGCAGCCCTGTCCTTGACTTTTGTCATCGGCCGCCTGGTGCCGATCCGTTTGCTGGCATCGCTGTTCGGATCACTTGGCCTTCACCGCTCCGAGGCACTCGTCAATAAGCTTGCACCGCTCGATCGTCAGCAACGTCTTGAGGCCCTGATCGCCAACGCCCCGCGCCGCTTCGTCCCATGGCTCGTCAAGCATCGCTACATTGCCATCATTGTCGCCCTCAACCTGCCGGGCAACGCGTTGATCGGCGGCGGCGGGGGCATCGCCCTGCTGGCCGGTATCAGCGGCCTGTTCACCTTCCCGGGTTACTTGGCCGCCTTAGCGCTGGCCGTCCTGCCGGTCCCGCTTTTCGTGACCTTGATGGGCTACTGGCAGTAATTGGGCGTTGGTCGAATTGGGTTGCCAGCCTCTATATGCTAGCCTGAACGGCCTACATCAATGAATGACAGTCACCGGAGGCCCCTCGTGCAGGACATCGACTTTACCCACCTGTTTTCATCACCCGAAGGCAGGATCAACCGTCAACGCTGGTGGATCGGCGTCGGCATATTGTTCGTGGTCGGTATCATCAGTTCCGTCTTGTTCGGCAGCGGGGGTCTGGTCCCCTTTATCATCGGCATACTGGTGATGCTTGCCGGCATCATGCTGCACATCAAGCGCTGTCATGACCGCGACAAGTCCGGCTGGTGGTGCCTGCTGCTCCTGATTCCCTTTGTCGGCACAATCTGGGCGGTCATCGACCTGGGCATCCTTGCCGGCACCCCTGGCGAGAACCGCTTTGGGCCGGATCCCTTGCAGGGCTGAGTCGACAATTACCAACCACACAATCAAAGCGTTTGGCCTTGAGAGGGTCAGAAACTGCAGATGCAAGGCTCGACGCCCTCAGTCAACAATCGACGTCTGTTGCTGCACTGCCAGCTTCCATACACCCTCGCGGCGCAAATAGATCGCCGTTGATCGCACCGGGCCGTCGACGACGGTACCATGATCGGTAGACGTGGTGTGTGCCCGGTACGTCATGATCGCCGCATCGCCATGCTCGCGAACCGCCAGGTCATCGATCTCCATGCGGGTGATCTTCATCGCCCCGCTGCGAAAATTGCCAAACACCTCCTGCTTGCTCAATACCTTGCCATGCGGTGATGTGTAAGTGAGGTCATCGGCGACGTAATTGTCGAGCTCATCGACATCGCCCGCCAGGAGAGCCGCGATCCGCGCCTCGTGCACCTTGCGCAATTCATCGTTCATACCACCATCCCCATATCGCTTGACTTAATGCATCTTTTGGCAAAATCATCGCCACCATGACATTACCAAAGACCTCCGGCAATGCCGCAGTTATCGGCGAAATAGCCTCCTTTAACTCACCGGACGCTGAGGCCGTTGCCGCTTATGATCGCGACGGTGTCGTGTGTCTGCGCGGGGCAGCCTCGCCGGACTGGCTGGCAGTGATTGAAGCGGGTATTGCGGCCGCTGTCTCAGGCGCGAGCTCTGATTCCGATGTCGTCAAGATCAAGGGTGATCAGGGCAAGTTCTCGTTCAGCTCGCAAGCCTGGCGAGAGGTCGAGCCGTTCCGGCAATTCATCTTTGACAGCCCGCTGCCCGACATGTGCTGGCCGTTTCTCAAGTCGCGAACACTCAATCTGTTTTATGACTTCCTGCTCATCAAGGAGGCCCGCAGCGACAGCGCCGCAACGCCCTGGCATCAGGACCATGCCTATTACCCGCTGATCGGCCAGAAGGTCATCAATTGCTGGACGGCGCTCGACCCGATCCCGCCAGAAACCGCGTTGCGTTTCTGGAAAGGCTCGCATGGACCGGGCATCGTCTATCAGGCGGTCAAGTTCGAAAACCCGTCCGAAGACTACAAGCACCTGCGCGCAGAACGCCCGCCGATCCCCGACATCGACGGCGATCCTGAGGCCGAGTTCCTCACAACCTCGCTTGAGCCCGGCGATATGCTGATCTGGAGTTCGCGCACCTTCCATGCCGCACCCGGCAACCGTCTCGACCGCCGCCGCGCTGCATTTTCAATCAATTGGGCCGGCGATGATGTGACCTATGAGGATGTCCCGGCGCTCGAGACCTACCGCGATCCGGGATTGAAGACCGGTGACCCGATAACCTGCGCCAAGTTTCCGCTGGTCCGCCTGCTTGGCCATTGACGCAACCAGCAGATCGCCCGATACACACTTGTACGGGAACAAAATCAAAGGCGATCGGGTGCCCCCATGACAATCAATCAGACCTTGCCCAATCCGGCGCCGGTGTTCAACCAGGTCGCGGCCTTTGCCAACTCGATCAGCTTTGACACGATACCCGGTCACGTCAGCACAACCGCCAAACTTCTGGTGCTCGATCTCATCGGTGTGCTGATCGCCGCGAGCAAACTGGAGGCCGGGCGCATTGCCCGCGATCATGCGGTGCGGCACTGGGCGGCAGGCGAGGGCGCACCGTCGGCCCGCCTGATGCTCGACGGCCGCAAGGTTTCGCTGCCCGGCTGCGGCTTTGCCACGGCAACCCAGATCGACAATCTCGATGCTCATGACGGCTGGCAACCGTCGAAAGGCCATGCCGGCGCAGCTCTGCTGCCGGCCCTGATCGCCTTTGCCGAGGCTGCACCGGCGGTTTCTGGCCGCGAAGCCCTGACCGCCATGGTGCTTGGGTATGAGGTGTCCTACAGAGCCGCCGCCGCATTGCACGCAACCGTCAGCGATTATCATACATCCGGCGCCTGGAACGCGATCGGCTGCGCGGTGATCGGCGCCCGTTTGCACCAGATGGACGATACCGTCCTTCGCCACGCGCTGGGCATTGCCGAATACCACGGGCCGCGCAGTCAGATGATGCGCGAGATCGCCAATCCCTCGATGTTGCATGACGGTACTGGCTTTGGCGCGCCGGTCGGCATTTATGCCGTTCTTGCCGCCGAAGACGGCTTCACCGGGGCGCCAGCCGCCACCATCGAGTTTGATGACGCCGCCTTTGCCTGGGCCGATCTTGGCGAAAACTGGCTGACCGCCCAGCAGTATATCAAGCCCTATCCCGTGTGCCGATGGGCGCATGCTCCGATCGATGCCACCCTCAGGCTCAGGCGGGACCACAAGCTGACCCCTGAGATGATTGAGCGCGTCGACATCTCGACGTTCAAATATTCCGCCGAGCTCAACGGCGATGTGCCGTCGACCTCGCCGATGGCGCAATACTCCCTCGCCTGGCCGATCGCTGCCGCGCTTGCCCGCGGCCGTGTCGGCGTCGATGAGGTAATGGAGCAAAGTTTCGCCGATCCGGTCCTGACCGGCCTGACGGCCAGAATTCACGCCAGCGTTGATCCGGCCATCGATGCCACGTTCCCCGACCAGCGCCTTGCCAGCGTTTCGATTGCCTTGACCGATGGGACTGTTCTCGACAGCGGCCCAACCGAAGCTTCCGGCGGCCCTGACCCGCAGCCAACCGAGGCCGAAGTCGTCGAGAAATACCGCGCCTTTGCCGGCACGGTTCTGAGCCAGGCCCGTGTTCACGAGATCGAAACGGCGGTCATGGGCCTTGATGGCCCGAGTGCCGATTTCAAGACGGTTCTGGACAGTCTGGCTGGAACCGTAGCGTAACAAGGTGTTTGCATTCATCACAGGCCAGCAGATCCAAAGGGCTTGCTTCGGTAAGGTCGCGGCGGGCTGTCTTGTCGTCGGTCTTTGCGGTCCATTGGCAGCAAAGGACTTGATGAGATGGAATTCTCAGGTTGTCGCCGGCTGGGTTGAACCCGTCTATCTGGGCGATGCCAACATTAAGCTGACCGCAAAACTGGACACAGGCGCCAAGACGTCATCCCTGAGTGCCGAAGAGCTGACCCACCTTGTTCGCCAGCAAAAGCCGTGGGTCGCCTTCACGATCCACGCCAGCGACGGCACGGCCTTCCGCATTGAACAGCCGGTCATCCGCATTGCCCGCATACGCCGCGCAGGCGTCGGCGTGCGCGAACGCCCGGTGATCAGCCTGCCGGTGTGCCTTGCCGGCTACCGCGAACAGGTCGAGTTCACCCTGACTGATCGTTCGGCCATGAACTATTCGGTGCTGATCGGCCGTGCCTTCCTGGCGAACCGTATAATCGTTGATTCTGAGGCAACTTTTACCACCGTGCAATCGTGTCAGGCTGGAAAGTGAAGCCGTAAGGCCTACGCCGGATTACGCGCGCTGATGACCCAGGACGAGCTGTCCATGGCGATACCATCGACCGAAAGCTTCTGGGCGTTGATCGCCTCGGCCAGTGCGGCTTCGATCTCGGCGCGCTTGCTCTCGGCTTCTTCACCCGCTTCCCGGTAGACTTCGCCAGCCGGTCCGAGCGCCAGCTGGAAATCGATGGCATCCTTCACGTCGTTTCCAACCATCACCTCGGCATCGACGCGGCGAAACTCGATCTGCTCGTAGCCGGCCGCCGTCATCATGCCGCGCACCACTTCTTCATTGGCCATGGAGAACGGGCCGGGGCCGCAGGTCTGTGCGTCTTCGCCGGGCGGCGGCAGGAACTTGAGCACCACGTCCTTTGCCATTGACAGCCATGGATTGTCGGCCCGGTCGCGCCACACGATGTGCACCATGGTGCCGCTCGGTCTGAGCGCCAGGCGCATATTGCGCATGGCCGCGACAGGATTGGTAAAAAACATTGTGCCAAAGCGGGCAAACACGAAATCGTATTCGTTGACCGGAAGCGCAATCTCGGCATCACCGCGCTGAAAGCTGATGTTTCCTATGCCCTTTTCAGCAGCATCCTTGCGCGCGTAGTCAAGAAACGCATCACAGCAATCGATGCCGACTACCTTGCCTTCGGGCCCGACCATCTTGGCCAGTTTGATCGCCGTATCGCCAAACCCACAGCCGACATCAAGTACCTTGTCGCCCTTCTTGACCGGCAAAGTTGGAAAGATCGCCTCGCTATGTTTGGTCAGGCCATCGACCAGAACATGTTTGAAGCGAATGAACTTCGGTGCCAGCACCTCATTCCAGAATTTGACGAATTCGGTATCTTCCATCTGCTGTGCAGCCTGGCTCATCTTGTGTCTCCTGGGGTTGGTACAGAGTCTCGATCATGACAAGGCCGGTATTGCATTGCTTTGTTTCAATCGGATTTCAGACACCAAAGTAATGTGCTTCAATTGTTTCGATACAGCGCCGGTCTCTAAACCCACGGACAGTTCGAGTTGCGGTCGCCGAACGTCAGTCCCTGCTCAAACCGGGTCAGGGCAAACGGCGCCAAAGCCTCGACCGGCTGGCTCATGATCAGGTGCTCGGCGACCAGCTTGCCGACGCCCATCATCTTGTAGCCGTGGTTTGAATCGGCGATCATGTAGGCGTTGTCGGCGACCCAGTCGAACACCGGCACGTTGTCCGGCGTGAAGGCACCGATACCGCCGTTTCGGCGGTCCTTGAAATTGGCGCGGCAGCCTTTGAAGCGGTCCATCAGGTAGCTCAGCGTGGCGCAGTAGTAATCGGCGAACCAGGGATCGGCCTGGTATTCATCGTTGTCGTGGCCGTAAGGGTCGAGCGTTGCCTGCGGGCCGATCTTGATCGGGATGGTGCCGCCTTGAATGCCGGGAACGCCGACACGCTCGGCCGCATAGCGCAGGTAGGTGTAAAAATGCAGATCCGGGAATGTCTTGCCGTCGTCGGTGACGACATCGGTGTTCATGAGCTCGACATGCAGCACCGGCGGGTCCTTGTCGTCCGGCGTGCGGTAGGTCTCACCCTCTTT
>JABDJG010000115.1 GCA_013002595.1 Hyphomicrobiales bacterium
AGCTTCGCCAAGTGATTTCGTGAGGCTGACAGCGGCAGCTTTGGAAGCTGCGTAGGCGGGGTTGCCCTGTGCCGCGATGAAGCCGGTCACAGAACTGACGATGATCATGGTACCGTTTGATGCTGCAAGCTTTTCCCGGAACTTAGTTGCGACAAACATTACGCTGTTGAGATTGACGTCCATGACCTCTTCCCAGTCAGGCCGCTCGAATTCCCGGCGATTGTAGCGGACGGTGCCCTGACAAAGGACCAGAATATCAAGACGGTCGAACGGTGGGACAGCGGCTGCAAGTGCATCGGCATCGGCGACGTTCACGGGGGCATAGTTGAGACCGTCAAGATTGGAACCCGCCTCATGAGCGTAGTCCAAAGCCGATGGACGTGTACCCCAGACGTGGACATCAGCGCCACGAGACCGGAACGCCTGCGCAATGCCGTTGCCGATGCCGCTTGAGCCGCCGACAATCAAAGCGACCTTGCCGCTGAAATCCATGTCACCGTTCGCCATTCTTCAACTTCCCGACGGCCCATCGATTGAAGCCCAGGCGGATTCCAGGATTTCGATGATCTGATCCTTGTGCGTCAGGGGCCGCAGATTGTTGCGCACGAACAAATTGGTCAGGCTCGCTTCCGCGATCACATCGAATTGCGATTTTTCGACTCCGACGGCCTGTAGGTTGTCGGTAAGTCCCAAGCGCCGGACAAGCGCCAAGACAGCGTCTGCGCTTGAACTGCCCGATGCTCCCATGGCGTCACTAATCCACTGGTCTCGCTCTCCGGCGACAGCAGCGTTGTAGCGAAGAACTGCAGGCAACAGGACACACGAGCACAGGCCGTGCGGCACGCCGGCCACCGCACCCAGTTGATGGCCGATGCCGTGGCTGGCGCCATAGGGCACGCGGCCGAGGCCGACGGTTGCAAGCCAGACCCCGAACTGGCAGCTCTGCAATGTGTCAGTATCCATGTCGGACTGGCTTCCGGCTCGCAACGAACTTTGGAACAGCCGGAGCGCATGCAAAGCTGAGCCATCGGTGAACGGTTGCGCCGTCTTGGACAGGATTGTCTCCACCGCATGGTCGACCGCGCGCATGCCGGTGGATGTCCAAAGCTCGTTTGGCGTGAGCTTGGCAAGTTCCGGGTCATAAATCACGGATGTGGCGCACAGATCAGGATGCGCATAGATGTCCTTAACGCCACGTTCAGGATCAACCGCGCCGCCGATCGTGCCGAATTCCGCGCCGGACAGAGTGGTTGGCACGGCAGCCTGCCGGACGGAGAGAGCTGGGAGCTGCGGCCGGATCACGGATCCGTCAGGCGCGACTTCGATCTTGAGCTTCAGTACGTCCTCGGATGTTGAAGCGTTTGCGGCAACTGCAAGGAGAGCCACCTTGGTGGTGTCGATGACGCTGCCGCCACCAACCGTCAAAACGAGGTCTGGCTTCAAGACGCGGATCTGCCCGGCAAGCTTGAGGATATTGGGCAATGGCGCGTGGGCGACTACATCGTCGAACACACCGATACATGCTGACTCCAGGCTTTCGGAGATTTCCTTGACGACGTTCGCTCGTTGGCTGAGCGATGGTGTCGAAACGATCAGAATGCGCTCGGCACCGTGCTCCCCGAGCAATTCACGAGCTGCAGCCGCAGCCGGTTGGCCAAAATGGACCGAACCTTGTGAAAGAAACTCATAGCGACCTGTATGCATATCCTCTTCCAATCAAGTTACCCGCGCGGTGATCTGCAAATCCCACAACCCGCTGGTGTAATCATTCCTCATAGGCGACGGGTTCACTCACGTTATGACCGGCTATCTCATAGCCGCGTTTGAAGTCGATGATGTGCTTGCGCATCCACTCGGCCGCTGTTTGCGCTTCCCGGGCTTTGATTGCCTCGAAGATATTCGCATGAGCATCGACGAGGCGGCGCCCGGCCGCCTTTGCAGCCATACCGACTTTGTACGTCGGATAAAACAATCGGGCGATTGCTCCACGCGCCATAACCAGGGCCCGATTGCCTGATGCCTCGGCAATGAGAGCGTGGAACTCGATGTCGAGCGCAACGAGATCATCTCCGTTCTTGAGTGCTCGTCTGGTCGCTTCGATGTTCGCTTCCATGCGATTGATCTGATCGTCTGTTATCGCCGCAGCCGCCAATTCTGCTGCAAGCGGCTCCAGTGCCATCTTGACTTCCCAGAGTTCTTGAAACGTCACATCATGCACGATGAGTGCGCGCGAAACCTGATCGCCGACTTGATCATAAGATGGCAGCGAGACCACCAGTTTCTTGCCCTGGCGAACGACCAAACCTGACTGTTCGAGATGACGAATGCCCTCGCGAACCGTGGACCGGTTGACGCCGAACTGCGCGGCGAGATCACCTTCAATTGGAAATGCATCGCCGGGCTTCAACGTCTTCTCCAGTACGGCCTTTTGCAATGCGTCAGCGACGATTTTGTAGGCTGGAGGTCGCTGCAGACGCGAGAATATGGGTGAATCGGGTGAGCTCATGCCGGTTACTTGTCTCCCTCGAATTCGCGTTGTTTCAAAACGCGCCTTTGGATCTTGCCCGTAACCGTCTTCGGCAGATCGTAGACGAACTCGATTTTTCTCGGATATTTATACGGCGCAGTAAGACGCTTGGTGTGTGCCTGCAGTTCGGCGATCATCGCTTCATCGCCAACGTAGCCGCTGTTCAAAATGACGAATGCCTTGACGACTTCGCCGCGATCGGGATCGGGACTGGCAGCGGCAGCGCATTCCAGTACGGCCCGATGTTCCATCAGCGCGTTTTCGACCTCCATCGGGCCAATCCTGTAGCCTGATGAATTGATCACGTCGTCATCTCGGCCGTCGTAGAACAGGTAACCATCCTGATCCATGCTGGCGGTGTCTCCAGTGATGAACCAGGTAGCACCATCCACCTCAAGGAAACACTGCTTCGTTCGTTCATCGTCCTGCCAGTAGCCGAGCATGATCTGTGGATTGGGGCAGCGAATGGCCAAACGACCTGTCATACCGGTCGGCGCCACCCGATCGTGTTGATCAAGCACCGCAGCGAATGTCCCGGGGAGCGGACGGCCCATCGAACCAGGTTTAACTGGCATGCTCGGATAGTTGAGAACAGTCATGAGCGTTTCTGTCTGACCGTAGCCATCAAGCAGGAGCGATCCGGTCAGGTCCAGCCAACTGCGCACGATTTCAGGATTGACGGACTCTCCGGCAGAAACAGTTAGGCGCAATGCGGACAGATTATGCCCTTTCGTATCGAGCAGAACCAATTGGCGTAACTCTGTTGCGGCTGCACAGAAAACCGAGACGCCATAGCGTTCCAATAGCTCAAACCGCTTTTCTGGCTCGAAGGGACCATCATAGAACAAGACTGTGCTGCCGCAGCTCCAGGGTCCGTAAAGAATACTTGTACCGGCCTTGCTCCATCCGGTGTCTGCCGTACACCACATGACATCCGGCTCGGCTAGTGACAGCCAGTACCATGCGGACACCCGCCAGGCGAACAGACTGCGGCAGGAATGGGAAACGCCCTTGGGCATGCCTGACGAACCTGAAGTGTAGTAGAGTACGGCAGGCTCTTCGGCTTCAGTTCGGACCGGCGCAAACCCCTCACATGCCGCTTCAAGTCCCTCATTGAATTCCGTCCATCCATTACTGGCGCCGACGCTGATGCACGCCTTGAAAGCGTCGCCAAACTTGCCCGTGTTTTCTGCCGTGGTGATCGCGGCGGTCGCGCCAGAATGGCGGACCCGGTAATCGATGTCCTTTTCCGTCAGCATGGTGACGCAGGGGATTGGCACTGCACCGAGCTTGTGGCAGCCGATCATGGCAATCTGCCACTCCGGGATGCGCGGCAGCATGACGATGACACGATCACCTTTCACGATGCCTTTGGAAGCCAACAGGTTGGCGAACCGGTTGGTCAGGCGGCTGACATCGGCGAAGGTCAGGCGTCGTTCATCGCCCATTGAATTGACCCAGATAAGCGCCAGCTTTTCCGGGTCCTTAGCCCATTCGTCGATGACG
>JABDJG010000463.1 GCA_013002595.1 Hyphomicrobiales bacterium
GGCGCAACACCACTTGCCCGGTGTGCATCGCTCGGCAGGCGTAACCCGCGTTTACGCCACCGGGTCCATCTCGAACCCTGAGAACTCAAAGCCCGGCGCGACGGTGCATCCGGCAAGGGTGAACCCGCCCAGGCTGCGGGCCATCTGCCAGATGCCCTCCGGCACGACGATCTGCGGGCGTGCGCCCCCGGCAATGTCGTTGCCCAGTGTGTGTTCGCTGACCGCCCCATCGCTGCCGCGCAACCCCAGCATCAGCGGCGCGCCGGCATACCAGTGCCAGACCTCGGCCGCATCGACCCGGTGCCAGCGCGACACCTCGCCAGCCTTCAAAAGATAATAGATCGCCGTTGAATGGGCCCGCCCGCCGCCGGCGCGCTCGTCGCGAAACGTCTCGCGGTAGTACCCGCCCTCGGGGTGCGGCTGCAACTCAAGGCGTTCAATGAGGTCATCGGCGTTGGACATGGCGGCGCTTTCCTTGGCTGGTGCACAGGCAAACCTTAGGCCATCTTGCCTCCCGGCCCAACCGCTGCTCTACTACGCCGGACCCAAGAAACAAGGCGCTAATGATGACCGATCTTGATCTTTGCTACATGCCGGCGACCAGGGCCCTCAAGTTGTTCCGCGACAGGAAGCTGTCACCGGTCGAGCTCATGCAGGCAGTGATCAAGCGGGCTGAAACCATGCAGCCGATCACCAATGCCTTTACCTTCACCTACTTCGAAGAAGCGCTGAAACTGGCCAAAAAGGCCGAGGACAAGTTTGCCAATGGCCGCCGCACCCGGGCGCTCGAAGGCCTGCCGATCGGCATCAAGGACGAGAGCTACATCAAGGGCAAGCCGACCTCCGGCGGCTCGCTGACCATGAAGGATTTCATTCCCGACACCACCTCCATCGTCAACGAGCGTATCCTCAGGGCCGGCGGCATCGTCCATGCCAGAACGGCAACGCCGGAGTTCTCGTGTGCCGGCTACACCCACTCGCGCCTGTGGGGCGTCACCCGCAATCCGTGGAACCCTCAGTTCACCCCGGGTGGCTCATCGGGCGGCTCGTCATCTTCACTGGCATCGGGCACATCGGCGATCTGTACCGGCTCCGACATCGGCGGCTCGATCCGCATTCCGGCCGGCACCTGCGGTCTCGTCGGCTACAAGCCGCCCTATGGCCGCAACCCGGATGATCCGCCGTTCAACCTCGATTTCTACTGTCACACGGGCCCGCTCGCCCGCACCGTTGCCGATGCCATCACGCTGCAGAACGTGATGGCCGGCCCGCATCCCAAGGACATCTCATCGCTCAGGCCCAAGCTGCGTCTGCCGGCCGACTACAAGCCGATTACAGGCTGGAAAATCGCCTATTCACCAGATCTCGGTTTTTACGAGGTCGATGCCGAAGTCCGCCGCAACACCGAGGCAGCGCTGGATGTGTTCCGCGCCGCCGGCGCCACGGTTGAGGAAGTCAAGCTCGGCTGGAGCGAGGAAACGCTTGATGCCGCCCTTGCCTACCTTGAACACCTGTTCGGCGCTTTTATTGCCGAGCGCCTCGAAGAGGGTGCAGACCTGATGACCAGCTATGCCCGCCAGTTCGCCGAAAAAGGCCAGAATTCGACGCCCGAAAAATTCCTGTGGTCGCTCGAGGTCGCTGGCCGGATGTACAACGAGCTGGGGCCGTTGCTGGAGAAATATGATTGCCTGGTGTGCCCGACCAATGCCCTGCCGGCGGTTCCAGCCGACTTCGATCAGTCAAAGGACGAGGTCCGGATCAACGGCAAGACGGTCAACCCGATGCTCGGCTGGGTCATGACCTCGCCGTTCAACATCATGAGCCGTTGTCCGGTCATCACCATGCCGTCGGGCCGCGCCGGCAATGGCGTTCCAACCGGCATCCAGATCGTCGGCAAGACCTACCGCGATGCCGATGTCATGCGCGCCGCGATGGCTTTTGAGACCGAGGCCGGGCAATGGTTTACCGGGCCGGACCTGCGGCCTGGCGGCTGACAGTATCGCCAGTTACATCGCGCCGGTTCACAGATACCAATCGTACTCGCGTGGCAGGATCTCTGCCAGGAAAGCCCCAAATTCAGCCCTTTTGGCACCGGCATAGGCCTCGACGTAACGCGGGCTCAGGTAATCTTTCACGATTGCACCTTGCTCGAACCTGTCAAGCGCCGCCCAGATCGTGCGGGGCAGGTCATCGTCAACATGTTCGCTCCGGTTGCCGGCTGCAATCGCGGTCGGTTCGAGTTTGTTGGCCAGCCCATGGTGAACGCCGGCCAGTACGGCGGCGGTCACAAGGTAAGGGTTGGCCTCGGCACCGGCGGCACGGTGCTCAAGGCGCCGGTTGGCTGGATCGGATGCCGGAATGCGTAAGGCAACCGAGCGGTTGTTCTCGCCCCAATCGAGGTTGACCGGCGTGAACTGGTTCGGTGCAAACCGGCGGTAAGCGTTGAAGTTAGGTGCAAATACAGCCATCGATTCTGCAAAGGTCGCCTGCACGCCGGCGATCGCGTGTCCAAGGCCGGCCTCACCGGCCACGGTGGTGGGATCGAAGATATTCGTACCGGCAGCATCCGTGACACTGAGGTTGATCTGCAAGCCGCTGCCGGCCAGTTCGCCGTAGGGTTTCGACATGAATGTGGCATCAAACCCTTCGGCCCGTGCGGTTTCGCGTACCGCGCGGCGCATCAACGCTGCATGGTCGGCCGCCATCACAGGGTTGGCGACATGGTGCAGATTGATTTCAAATTGGCCCGGCCCGTATTCCGTGCAAATTGTGGTCACCGGCAGGCCTTGTGTCTTGCAGGCTCTCTCCATGGCGCCGATGACGCTTCCAAAGGCTTCCAGCTCTTCAATGCCAAAGACCTTGCCTTGCCCGGTTCGCACACCGGTCACCGGCGAAATCGGCGGCTGTGGCCGTCCGTCGTCACGCTTTTTGTCCGTCAGATAGAATTCCAGCTCGATTGCCACGACCGGCTGCAATGACAAATCTTCAAACCGCGTGCAAACCCCTTCAAGCACCGTGCGTGGATCGAACCATAACGGTGTATCGCCGTCCGGCTCGAAAACCCGCATAAGGCATTGCGCGCGCGGTTCTGGCGCCCAAGGCACCACAGCCAGGGTTCCTGGCACCGGCCGCGCCGGCCAATCGGGATCGCCATCGGAAAAACCGAGCCCCATTACGTCCCAGCATTCTCCGTTGACATCGGTCAGTTGCATTGCCGCGCACAATGACGAACCGTTGCACCAGACCTCGCGGATTGCGTCACGCTGGTAACGCTTGCCGATGGCGTTGCCCGACAAATCCACGATGAAGGCATCAAGATGGCCAACATCTGGATTTGCTGCCAGGAACGCCTCTACTTCGTCATTCTGCTTGTCATCAACGCCCACTTCTGTCCCCTCTTTGCCGAGCCGGTCCCAGCATACTCACCGTGCCGATGGCGTCCATCCCAATCAGCTGCACCATCCTGGCCTGAAACCATATTTGGCAGTTCTGCAATGTGCGCATCGTGAATGTAGTATAGTGCCGGCCCGCTCGATGGTATGGAGGCTACCCATGGAGATCAAAGTGCGGCATGTGCACGCTGAGGATTACCACTCTGTGCACCAGATCATGCTGACCGACAGAGTTGTCCACGGCACAATGCGGCTGCCGTACCAGTCACTCGAACACACCCGGGCCCGGCTCGAACCGGCCGAGGGCGCCACCAAACTGGTGGCTTATTCCGGCGATGAAGTGGTCGGGTATAGCGAACTCGGCACCTATCCGGACACTCCACGCCATCGCCATGTCGGCGAGATCATCATGATCGTCACCCATGAAGCCTGGTGCGGCAAGGGCGTCGGCCGCGCATTGATGACCGCGATGATCGACCTGGCGGACAACTGGCTTCAGCTGACCCGTCTCAGCATCATCGTCTGGACCTCCAACAAGCAGGCCATCGAGCTTTACCAGAATTTCGGTTTTGCCCTGGAAGGCACCATGCCAGGTTACGTGTTCTGCGAAGGCAGATATATCGATGCCCACATCATGGGACGCCTGAACCGGGTCTGATAGTGGGCAGCAGTACCGTGTGTTAGAATTGTACTTGACCACAAGCTGGTGAGGAGACCATGACCGATAATACCGTACGGCCAGGCCGGCCGGTTTACCTGGAAATGAATGCCCAGCGCGTCACCAGTGCAATGCGTTTCTACAACGAGCTGTTCGCCTGGACATCGGCACCCTTGCACGTGCCGCCATGGGGAAACATTGCGGTAATTTCGAATGGCGACAGGGATTT
>JABDJG010000143.1 GCA_013002595.1 Hyphomicrobiales bacterium
AGCGGCGGCAAGGGTTGTAGTGGCCATAGCCACCACCGTGCCAACCGTGGCCATAGCCACCATGGCCGAGATAGACTTTGACACCAGCCGAAGCGGTAGAAGCGGTGGCGCCCAGAGCAGCGGCAGAGATCACGGTTGCCGTTGCGATCGTCAGAACAGTTTTGCGGATCATTGTTTCGTTTCCTTAAATGATTGCGTTGACCAGGTGTTGATCAACTCGATGACCAGACACTACCCAAAGCGGCCCTGCGGCGATGTGCAATCCGTCACACGCCGGGTACGATTTAATTTTATCGTTCTATTTCAGCAGGTTATGCGCTCGGCGTTGAGATTGTTAGCGACACGAAATTGGCATATGCTCTACACAGAGAGGAATTTTCCAAGGATACCAGGTTTGTTTGTTCACCTTATTTTCGGCGTTTGGCTGGTGAAGCCATGTTGAATCCAATCTCGATCATGGCGGATCAGCTGGGGGATTATCTGTCTCAGCTGTATATGCAGTACTTTTCGCACCGGCGACCGGAATTTGCTTCATATCTTGGCGGGGCTGCCCGCCTGGTCTTGGAGCGCATCGGCAATTCAACGGCGCTTTACCATAATATCGAACACACCATGATGGTGACGCTGGCCGGTCAGCAGATCATTCGCGGGCGTTTGCTGTCGCAATCCGTCACCCCGGAAGACTGGTTGCATTATACCTGCGCTCTGCTGGTGCATGACATCGGGTTTGTGCGCGGGGTGTGCGAAGGTGATGGCAATGGTGGAGTGGTGATCAATGATGCAGGCGAAACGTTCACACCGCCGCGCGGCGCATCGGATGCCTGCCTTGCACCTTTTCATATCGATCGCGGCAAGATGTATGCCCGCGAGCGTTTTGGCAGCTCTCAGATGATCGATGAGGAAAGAATTGTCCGCTCTATCGAGATGACCCGGTTTCCGGTCCCCGATGGCCCGGCTTATGCCGAGACCGACACCGAGGCGGCACTGGTGCGGGCTGCAGACCTGATCGGCCAGCTTGCCGATCCGTTCTATCACCGTAAGATCAATGCGCTTTATGCCGAAATGTGCGAACTGGGGACGGCGGATGCGTGCAACTACACCAGTGCATCAGACATGGCGGACAAGTATCCCGACTTCTTTCGCGAGCAGGTCGAGCCATATATCCAGCCGGCACTGGGTTATCTGGAGCTGACGACGGAAGGCAAGCAATGGATCGCCAACCTCAACAGCAACCTGTTCCAGATCGACAGCCGGCTCGGGAAGATCGGCCCATTTCCCGGACCCGGCAGCTAGAGCGCTTTACTGTTATATTGGATCATTTGACCGGGTTTTCGCGTCTGCTGGCAAGGCACAGTCCACGCCGTGGTCTGGCCGACCACAAGTAGACTTTAACGACGTCCAGTGGACGCGAAAACCCGGCCCTTCGGGTGGACCAAATCGGCCCATCGGACGTCGTTAAGAAACTTGCCCGATGCCCCACATCGCGGCGCGTTTCTTTATCGATCGAGCACCGAGCGGATTTCCACCAGGTTAGATCTTGCCCGGAGGATGTAAAAGCCGATGGTCGTCAAATGGGTCGGCATGAACCAGCCGTCTTCGCGGCCATTTGATATAATCATCGGGTCGAGTTCGATGGCACGGCGCAGGTGTTCATCCATGCGGTCCCAGATATCGGCAAGGGCGCGGTTTTTGACAACTTCTGGGAAATCGGCACGCACGGCCTGCAAGATACCGTAATAGGCATACAGCTGGCCCTTGGCGTACATGAAGATGTCATCGGCGCGGGTGTCGAACCAGCCCGAGTTGTAGCCCTCGGCACGGTCCTTGATCGCAGCGGACGTCGAACCGATGTCCTTGGCGATGCGATCGAGGAACTGCAACAGATTGTCGGCGCGGGCATCGAAGGTTGCTTTGCAGTCGTCCAGCCGGGCGTTGTAATCGTAGAGCGCATCCAGGGCGCCCCGGTAATAGGTTTGTGTCCGGGTGGTCGGGCCGAATGGCTGACGGTCAAAAACATTGAAGTACCAGGTAAACTGGTCGAACTGGATGTAGCCCTTGGCTACCTTGAGGTCGTAATCGATCTGCGAGGTGCCGCGGGCCCGGCCAAGGGCATCGGCGAGCTCGATCGATGTGCGGCTGGCGGCCTGATGCACGCCGCGCTGGAACGCTGCCTTGTTGTCGAAGAACCAGGTTTCGTCCCATTCGACCATCCAGAAGATACCGGCCTTGTACAGCGGATGGCTGGACATCCACTTGTTGCGATTAATGTTGAAGTCGATCAGGTCAGCAGTCACGTCGACGACGTTTGAACGGCCGCATGTCTTGGTGGTTTCCTGGCCGCCTTCGACCGCTACCTGTTCATCCGCCGGGCGCATCTGATCGGCCATCTTGAAGCGTTTGGGGTAATCAAGATCGAAATCCCTGATCCAAAGCGCATGCCAGGCAAAGACTGCGTACGCCAGAAACAGTGGAACGAGGAGCGCGCCGATCAAGACGCGAATGATGAGGCCGGAGCGCTGGAACAGGCTATATGTGGCGGTAAACGGCGAGGTAACAATTTTCACCAGGGCTCTGGCAGATGCCAGCAGGGCCCGCCATATACGGCCAATCCATTCGATGATCGGATCAAGCATTGTGGTTGCGTTCCTTTCTGAACTCCTTGCCTCCTAGCCGAAATACTGGTTCCAGAGGGCCTGTTTGTCGGCAAAGTAGCGGTGCTTTATGACGTGAACGGCATAGTCGCGCTGCGCATTGTTGTAGGTCTCGTAGTCCCGATAAAAAGCCAGTTTGTTGACGAGGTACCTGGTCAGAAAATCAAACGGCACGAATTCCGACAGAAACCTGTTGACCAGCAGGTTGTCGGGATGATCAGCGGTGGCACGAACGACCATCAGCTTTTCTGTCGCTGAATGTTTGTCGGGGTTGATAATGAGACCATTGCGGATCGCCTTGCGCAACCTGGTGAGAAAGTCAAAGGCCTTGTTGCGCTTGAGAAGATCGAGGTTCTTGTGCACCCAGTTGTTGGTGGCGACATCGCCGATCCAGACCAGATCCGCACTGGGGCGTTTGTTTGACAAAGCCATCCGCGTGCAAACTTCGAGCCGGTGATCAAGGATGCCGGATGTCTCCAGCCATTCCGGATTGAGCGGTTCTAGGCGTCCGGTTTCGGTCAAATAGGTGTAGATGGCATCGTGATCTGACAGGTGGATGAACCGATGACGGGCGCGCTCGCCTTCGAGCGGCATGGGCGTGGTCATGTCGCCAATGACAACAGCTTTATCGTCGTCATCGTGAAACACATAAATTCCGCCGAAATGCCGGGTCCAGAACGAGGCGACCTCAAACTCGGTTTGATTTGGCACTACCGAGTTGTGCCGGATGTCGCCGCAATCCTTGGCCAGGCCCAGGATGTCCTGGAGCAGTTTGTTGTCCCGCCAGGTGTCCTCGTTTGACTTGAACTTTACAACGAGCTTTTCCAGGCGATGTGACTTTTCCAGCAACTCGTTGTGGGTCCGCAGCGCAAATCTCACCCGCTTGATCGACAATACATCGTCGATGTCGTCGACCTTGTAGGTCGAGTTCTCGATCTCGCCGTAAACGACGTCCTTCAGGGTCAGGATCTTGATGGCTTCCGCGTTGGCCTTGAAGAACGCGCGCATCAGATCGGGCGTTGAGGAAAAATTGATGTAGATGACCGGCAGATGTCCTTGCGACGGGCTGAGGATGATGAAGCGGCGGTTGACACCGTGCGGATCGAGGTAGTGTTCATCGCCCAGGTCCTTGGCAACCTCGGGCGAGAACCCGGTTGCATCGATGACGAAGTCCTTGCACTTGGTCTTGCGCAGGCCGAACGCCTGCAGCGCCTGGTTGTAGCGCTGGATCAAATGCGGCTGATCGACCCTGAACAAGCCGCCATAGATCAGGGCGTTGTCGATCAGTCGTTCCAAAGGCCTTTCTCCTTCAACTCAACGATTTCGGTAGCCGCGCGTTCGCGCACCCGCTGGTCGCGAATGACGCGCTCCACAGCGGCGTCATCGGACTTGTCGGTGTAGCGGAACTCGCTGTCGGCATAGCGGTGGATTTCCTGAATCATCATGTCGATGGAGACCGGTTTGCGCAGTTCCGCGATCATGGCTTTCTTGGTGTCGTAGTCCTTGTGCATGAAGATGTCGGGCGTTTCGAACCACTCATCGGGCAGCTCGATATCCATGGCGCGCATCTTTACCGCATCGGTGATGTTCTTGATGGCGCGGCCCGTCAGGCGCGGTTCTGCCTGTTTGATGGCGTGCAGGTAGGTTCCGATATCGACCAGGTTCTGCAGTTTGCCGCCGTTCTTATGATAGTGCTCGGCGACTTTGATCAACCCGTCTTCCATGGGCTCGTTGTGCTGTTCATAGGCTGTTTGCACGGCCTGTTTGATTTCCTGGGCAGCGTACAGTTCGTGCTTGCCAAGCTTGACCCCATGATTGTCGCCGATGAGAAGCGCAAAGATGTCGATGTAGTCGGCAACAGACTGGGGGCCGTCGACCAGCCAGCGGGCGCCGGCGCGCTGGCGTAGCGCATCATCGACGTTTTCGGGATAGTTGGAAAACATGCCGAAGGCGCAGTTGCCGCGCACCACCGTGTTGGCGCCGGAGAAACTTTCCATGAGGACGGCGGTGATTTCCTGCTGGCCGGCAGATGCCCGGTCATCGGAGCGCTTGGCAGCAACCTGATCGATATCGTCCACCGTGCCGAAACCGATAACACGTGGATCGAGCACATTGGAAACGAACTGGCGGCAGTTCTGGCCGGACTTGCCCTGGTAGGAGCTGATCTGGTCGACGCCGAAATTCTCATAGTGGAAGGTGTAGCCGGCGACCTGGCAGTATTCGTTGACCAGGCCGGCGATCATCTGGATCAATGTGGTCTTGCCGGTGCCGGGGCTGCCGTCGCCGATGAAGGTGAACAGGAAACCGCCCAGTTCGACGAACGGGTTGAGCTGGCGGTCGAAGTCGTAGGCCATCAACATCTTGGCCAGCTTCAGCGACTGGTACTTGGCGATATGGTTGCCGACCACCTCATCGGGCTTCTTGAAAGTCATGACCAGCGGTTTGCGTTTGCCGCGGGCATGAACATCGAAACCGTTCATTTCAAAATCGTCCGCATCAAGCCGCAGATGAATTGACTCGAAAGCAGCCAGTTCCGGGAACCGGGCCTGGCGGGCCAACAGGCCATCAAGCATCTGGCGTGCCATGCCAATCGCGCGGGCGAGCAACTGAGCATCGTCAGGCGCACCGTCTATCGCCTGGTTGAGGTTGTAGAGAAAGCCCTTGAGGGCATCTTGCGGTGTGTCGAAAGCATATTCTGGATCGGGCAATTCAGTTGCTGCATCGCCGTTGCTTTCCATCGTCTGGGTGATGTAGCTGGCGGCAGTAAAGGATGTTACGAAAGCTGAAGCGGCGAGCAGCTTGTGAAACCGGGTTGCCTTGTCGCCGGTAAGCGGCGATGAGCGGTTCTCTTCAGCCAGCGCTTCCAGTTCGCTTTGACGGCCAAAGACATCATGAACGGCCAATCCGACCGCCATGGCGCGGCGGACGCGGTAGGCAAGTGTGTGCTGCTCGACGGACAGCATCTCATCGTCGGGGTGCACCGCTGAGATGGTGTCGAGCATACGCACGTCAACTGCCCGCTTGGCGCCGCCCGTAGAAACGGTCGAGACGAACCGGCGTTTGGTGCCGGCGATCTTGGTCTTGGACTTGCTTGCCTCACCGGCAATGATCACGCTGGTCCGCTGCAGCATCGCTTGTGCTGTTGGTACGTGTTTGGCGATGTCCTGTTCGCGAAGAGTTGTCAGTCCGATATCCATGGGTTCCGCTCATACATGTTGTAGAATGTGCTCGCCGCTGGCGATGTAGCACTGGTAGTCCTTGAATATTTCCTGCGCTTTGCCGTTGGCATAAAC
>JABDJG010000466.1 GCA_013002595.1 Hyphomicrobiales bacterium
GGTCTACTGGCGCGAGATCGAGACCGAACTGGCTGTGCCCGTTTGCAATCCGCCTCGGCTGGAGGTCCAGAAACCGTTCGCCCCGGCTAAAGGGTATGTGCTGAAGTTCAATCTGCAAACGGGCAGCTTCACCGATCATGTTCCCGGTTGGGCGGACCGTGGCAGTTGCACTCGCGCGAAGGAATAGCTTGAATCGCTTTTTGGTCCGGTCCAAGATTGGCTTTGAGGTCAAGTCAATGCGCAGATTGATGTTACCGGCGGTAGGCGGCATACTGAAATCGGCAACAATCAGCAGCTGGACGAACCAGCCGTCGTATCGATGTCATAAGAAACAAAACGAAAACAACGAAGCGGGTTCTTTATTTACGATACCCGCACAAGGAGGAGAGTAAATGTCTCAACAAAAATCTTCAGCAAGAATGACCCTAACAGCAGCAAAGCAGTTCAATCGCCGTTGGGTGCTCAAAGCTGGCGCCGCAGCCGGTGCCGTTGGCGTCGCCGCGCCGGCATACATCACCAGCGCACTCGCGGCCGGTGAGGTCAACATCCTGATGTGGTCCGACTATCTGCCCGACAGCTTTATTTCGGCCTTTACCGCGAAAACCGGCATCAAGGTGAACTATACCGGAATTGGTTCGAACGAAGAAATCATCAACAAGATGAAGGCCAACAAGGGTCAGGGTTTCGATATTATCTCGCCAACCAACAATCGTAACCTGCAGTGGGGCCCGCTTGAACTGCTGCAACCCATCGACATGAAGCGGGTGCCGATCGACAAGGTGAACCCGGCCATGGCCAAGATTGGCCCGGACGGCTGGAACTTCAACGGCAAAGGTTCGCACTGGCTACCGCATATCTGGGGCACCGAAGGTATCGGCTGGCGCACGGATAAGTGGGCACCGGAAGGCAGCGCACCGTCTTATGGCGATGTTTGGTCAGAAGCCAATGCCGGCAAAACCATGGGTCGTCCGCATTCGATGATGTTGGGTGCTGGCCTCTACATGGAGACGATCGGTGAGTTGGACAAAGGCGCAATCTGGAGTGCCTATGAGTCCGAAGAAAACATGCGCAAGGTCTGGGGCAAGGTCACTGACTGGTGCATCGCGCGCAAGAAGAACATCAAACTCCTGTGGAACGATGCAGACACCCAGAAAAATGGTCTGTTGAAAGAAGGCGTGATTGTCGGTCAGACCTGGGACGGACCACCACTGGCGCTTAAGAACGCCGGCGAACCGGTCATGTATCAGGCGCCAAAGGAGGGCTCAATGGCTTGGGTAGATGGTATGGCAATCCCGGTTGGTGCCAAGAACATCGACCAGATCTATGCCTTCATCGAGTTTGCCTACGAGGCAGAGCCCGCCGGCAAGGCGATTGACTCGCATGGCTACAACTCGCCGGTCCTGGGTGCTGACGCGCACACGGGCGAGCAGTACAAGAAGAACTTTGCCGAAGCCTATCCGGGCGATTCACTGGCCAACCTCAATCCGTGGCCTGCTGAAGCACCTTGGTATGCCGATGTTCGCACCGAACATGTGAACAAGTTCAAGAGCGCATAAGCGCCGACCAGTTACACGATAGCCTCCCGGATACTTGGTGTCCGGGGGGCGCAATAACGGCACCTCTGGCGCAAAGAGGGCAGTGTTTTGCGATTCACGTCGCATGACACGATTGTTGGGGAAAGCGGGAGGACAACATGAGCGCAGGTGTGGGCGTTGATCTTCAGAATATGTGGATCAAGTTTGGTGATTTTGTTGCGGTCCGCGAGGCAAATGTAAACATCAAGGGCGGCGAGTTCTTTTCGTTTCTCGGCCCGTCAGGGTGTGGGAAAACGACAATTTTGCGCGCGGTTTCCGGATTTCTCGATCCGAGTGACGGCAAAATTCTGATTGGCGGCAATGATATGGCCGGCAAGGGCCCGAACGAACGCCCTACGGCACTGATATTCCAGAATCTGGCTCTGTTTCCTTTGATGAAAATTTGGGAAAACATAACATTTTCGATGGAAGTAAAAGGCGCAGGCAAGGCGGAACGGCAAAAGCGCGCCGATGAACTGCTTGAAATGATTGCGCTACCCGGACAGGGCGACAAGTTGCCATCCGAGTTATCCGGCGGTCAAAAACAGCGTGTCGCCATTGCCCGGGCACTATGCGCCCAGCCTGATGTGCTGCTGCTTGACGAGCCTCTGTCGGCACTCGATCTTAAACTGCGCCAGCATATGCGCACTGAGTTGCGTGCCATTCAAAAGCAGGTCGGTATCACATTTATCTACATCACCCACGATCAGGGTGAAGCGCTTACCATGTCCGATAGTGTTGCGGTGATGAAAGCCGGTGTTATCGATCAGATCGCTGGCGGCAAGGCGATCTATGATGATCCGTCAACGGCTTTTGTCGCCTCGTTTGTCGGCGAGAACAATGTCTTTCGCGGCAAGGTCAAATCCATTTCCAAAGGCTATGCGGTTATCGATACCAACCGCACCGGTGCGCTGCGTGCACGCATGGCGACTGCCGTCAAAGACACGTTGAAACCTGGCGATGACGCCATGATGTTCATCCGGCCCGAGGCGCTGAATATCTCGGACAAGAAGGCACGCTCCGATACGCGAATAAAAGCCGTGGTGCAGCATTCCGAATTTGAGGGCCAAGCCTACAACGTCTTCCTCAAGGGGTCTGAAGACAAGGAAATGAAAATGTCCCTGGCCAACCGCGGTGAGACCCGGTTGTATGATGCAGGTTTGCCGTTGATCCTGGATTATGACGCTGATAGGGCGGTTGCCCTGCCTGCCGGTGAACTGGCGAGCGAGTAGCGCCATGAACAAAGGATTTATGCAAGAGTACTTCCGCAGAAACGGACAGTTTATGGGTTGGGGCCTGCTGATTGCCGTAGGTTTCTGGGTCATTGTCCTGATCATCCTGCCACAGATCTCGATGCTGGATTTCTCGTTCAGAAATCACCTGCCGCCTCCTGAGATGGGCGGCCCCAAGGATGTCTATACGCTCAAGAATTATCAGTACCTGATCTTCGGCGCTGAGAACAATCCGGAAGCCTACAATCGCGTTGACCTCATGGTTTTCGTCCGCACGCTGATTGCCGCGACCTGTGTAACGATACTCGATTTGGTGCTGTGCTATCCGATTGCCTACTATCTCGGCCAGTCCAAAGGTGGTGGATTTTTGCGCATTCTGGTGCTGTTGCTCATCATCCCCTATTGGATCAATGAAATTTTGCGCGCCTTTGCGTTCCGGATCATTTTTGGCGACAGCGGCGTCATCAACGAGTTCTTGTTGCTGTTCGGGATTATCGACACACCGTTTGATTTCATCCGAGAAAATGTCGCGCTCTATGCCGGCTTGGGCTACGCCTACATCCTCTTGATGATCTTCCCGATTTACAACGTGATTGAAAGCCTTGACCGGAACCAGATCGAGGCGGCTCGGGACATGGGCGCGTCCTGGACGATGATCCATCGCCGGGTAGTGATACCTTATGCCAAACCGGGAATTTCATCGGGTTGCACCATGGTGTTCATGCTGTCGGCGGGCGCACTTGCAGCACCGCAGATCCTCGGTGGTCCGTCCAGCCTTTGGTTCACCCAGCTCATCTATCAGTGGTTTAATTCCGGCGGAAACTGGCCGCAAGGGTCCGCTTACGCCGTGGTTCTGCTGGTCGTCTGCATCATTATTGTGCTGACCGTGATGCGATTGTTCAAAGTCAACATGGGGGACATCGGCAAATGAAGACCGAATCCACCCTCATCCGCGTTGGCCTCGCAATTTATCTGTTGATGTTCTTTACCTATCTGCTGGGTCCGCTCATTTTGATGGGGATCACAGCGTTCAACTCCGCCTCCTTCCCGCAGGTCACGCCTTGGGAGGTGCTGACGTTCGAATGGTTTCACGTCCTTTTCAATGACAAGCGCATTCTGAACGGTCTCAAGAACAGTTTCATCGTCGGGTTCTTTACGGTCATTTTATCGGTCGCCATCGGACTGGCAGGTGCATTGATGCTCACCCAGATCTGGCCGAGAATCAGGGCCACCTACTACACCATCATCATTGCGCCGATCCTTATTCCGGGCGTGGTTCTGGGTATTTCCACGCTGGTGTTCTGGGATCGCATCAACGTGATGTTGGGATTTTCCGACGACAGTTTCCTGCACAACGGCATCTTCTTGACCGTGCTCGGTCATTCCACATTCATTTCATCGTATTGCATGCTGGTTTTCGTTGCCCGCCTGCAACGCTATGATGTCGGACTTACTGAAGCAGCCCTTGACTTGGGCGCGACACATGTTCAGGCATTTCGCAAAATTCAGTTACCCTTCCTGATGCCCGCCGTTGGTTCCGCGGCAGTGTTGGCCTTTCTGGCATCGTTCGAGAACTACAACACGACCACCTTTACATTCCAGAAATACCCGACGTTGACCATCGAGCTTGCGCAAAAGGTGCGTTATGGCATCAATCCGTCAATCTCGGCTCTCGCCTTCATTATCGTCTGTTTGACGGTATTTTTTGCCCTCGTACACGAGGTCAGAACGCGCCGCGCGCAGTTGGCTATTGCCAACGGCGCCCCGGTTGGCGCGGTCAAGGGCGGCTTCGAGATGCCGAAGTTCTTCGCCGGCAATCCGGCTGCCGCTGTGTTGGCGTTATTTATTGCCGGTGCGGTCGCAACGATTGCGATCTCACAGGTTTATGACCCTGAACCGGCGAAGGCGATATTGTTGAAGGAAAAGCGCGCCGAACAGAAAAAGCGCATCGAGGCACTGCAGGAGAGGCTTAGGGCGAAACGCCTGCAGAAGCAGTTCAAGGGACCGGATATTTTCGGCAGTGGCCAATCCAAGGTGCCTCAGCCCCCAAGCAAGACACCGTTTGGCAATGTGTTCGATCCGGGTAACCTTGGCGGAACCGATCCCAATGCGAAGCCGAAAGACGCCAAGACGCCTGAAAGCCCGGGCAAGGGCACTTTCGGTGACGTGTTCAACCCTGGATCGCTGGAGACCACGACCGGCACTGGCGACGACAAGCAGTAGGCAGTTATCTGACTATTTAGCTGCCTTCTTTTGCTTGTTGCGCACCCGCGTTTCGCGCAACAGTCCGGCTTCATCGAGTACCGGATAGGCGGCCGAGACGATATGCGAGTTGATCTGGTGCAGATCCCGGATGAGGTCAATGTAAAGCGCGCCGGCCTTCAGTTCATCGCGCCGGGCCTGCCGGGTGTCGCGGAAATGCTCTTCGATAACCGTGTTCTCATGCGACCGGAATGCTGCTTTTTGATCAATTAGTCGCCGGGCGGCCGCGACATCGCCGGACGACAGCACGCCGGCAGCCATCTTCAGGCTTGCCTGTACTGTATCGGCGAGATGGTTCAGCGAAGCATTTTGTTCCGGTGAGAATTCGATCGACAGCTTGGCCTTGGAACTGATCCGTTCTGACAGCGACAGGTGAATGATGTCGCCGGCATGTTCCAGGTTGGAGATAAACAGCATCGTATCGTGCGCCAGGCGTTCTTCTTCCTCCGACAGGCCGCTTTCGCTAAGCGCTGCCAGGTAGGCATGGATCGAGCCATGATAATTGTTCACCCGGTCATCAAGCTGTTTGACGGTCTTCAGGCTCTGCAGGTCGCCGGTACGCAGTGCGTGGGCGGAAATCTCGAACATTCGATCCAGCAGCTCAGTCATCCGCACGGTTTCGGTCTGCGCGTTGGAAAAGGCGGCGCCCGGCGTATCAAGCGCCCTGTGATCGAGATAGCGCGGCTCATCCAGGGTGTCGGCCTGATCCGCTACGTCTGGCAGCAGGCGTTCGATCATGTTCATGATGGTTCCTGCAATCGGCAGTGCAACGATCGCCAGCACCACATTGAAACCGATATGAAATACCACAGCCTGCCAGACCGGGTCGGCAACCCGCGCGCCGATTTCGCCGGCGATCCAGGGCAGGGCCGGAATCATTGCCAGCGCCATGAATGCCCGGGCAGCCAGATTGGCCGCCGGCAACCGCCGGGCCGAACGTGGCTGGCCGGCAGTAGACGACATGGCCGGCAACCCGGCGCCCAGGTTGATCCCCAGGATGAGTGCAAACGCAGCCGCCGGCGCCAGCGCGCCGCCGATCAGGAACGATGTGATCAGCAGTATGCTGGCGAGCGATGAATAGCTCATCCACGTCAGAGCAGCACCTGAGAGCAAGGCCAACAGCGGCTCGGTACTGATCGATTGCAGAACCGAGTGAAACAGCGATGCCTCTCGCAACGGTTGGCTGGCCGCCACGATAAGCTTGAGCGCCAGGAGCATGAGCCCCAGGCCCATCATGATACGCCCGGCATTGCGAGGGCGAAAATTCGATGTCACCGAGAATGTAACGTAGCCGGCAAACAGCAGGAGTGGCGACACGCCGACGATTACCGGTCCAGTGGCTGAAATCAGGCCTGTGACCAGGGCAGAACCGATGTCGGCGCCAAGCAGAACCGCAAGACCGACGGCGCCGGAGATCACGCCTGCCGCCGATAGCCCGGTGACGATCAGCGCCGTTGCCGTGCTCGATTGCAGGAACAATGTTGCAGCCGTGCCCGAGGCAAATGCCGAAATGCGGTTCGACAGATTGGCCTCGATGAACCGCTGCAGGCGGTCGCCCCAGGCCCGCATGATGCCGGTGCGGACCATGCGTACACCCCACAACAGCAATGCAATGCCGCCGAGCAAATTAACAATGACCCAGGTTCCAGGTGCCAAGGCCTATGCCTCCGGACTTATCATGCTGGCCAGGGCAGGGACCATGTCTTGACGGTGGTGAAGAACTTCATGGCTTCCAGAACACCTTCCTTGACGCCGTTGCCAGAGTCCTTGATACCACCGAACGGCGACATTTCAATGCGGTAGCCCGGCGCTTCCCAGATGTTCACTGTGCCGACATCAAGGCCTTCGATGTAGCTGGTGATGCGGTCGAGCTGATTGGTGCATACCCCGGCCGACAGCCCGAACGGCGTCGAATTGGAGATCGCCATGAGGTCGTCATCATTGTCCGGCACCCGCACGATCGGCACGATCGGCCCGAATGTCTCCTCGAACACCAGCTCACTTTCATGCGGCACATGATCGACGGTGATCGGCGGCAGCAGGGCGCCCTGGCGGTCCGGGTGGTACAGGATCTTGGCGCCGTGTTTTTCAGCTTCATACACCCGGCGCTCGAATGTCTCAGCGGCCGCATCGTGGATGACACAGCCAAGCTGCGTGTCGGGATCCTGCGGATCGCCGAACTTGATCGCCTTGGCAAGTTCGAGAACCATCGGTACGAATTTGTCGGCAACCGATTCCTGGACCAGGATACGTTTCACCGCCGTGCAGCGCTGCCCGGAATTGGCGGTCGCGCCGGCGACAGCGATCCCGGCGGCCTTCTTAAGGCCTGCCTCATCGAGATCGTTCAGCACGATCAGCGGATCGTTGCCGCCAAGCTCAAGCGCCGAGCGTCTGTAGCCGGCCTTGTCGGCGATCATCTTGCCGACCTTGACGCCGCCGGTGAAGGTAATGATATCGATGTTGTCGTTGGTGATCATTTCATCGCCGATATCCTTCGGCAACCCGGTGACAATCTGGAACATCTCAACCGGCAGGCCCGCTTCATACAGGATGTCGGCCAGCGTGATGGCGGTAAGCGGTGTCAATTCGGTCGGCTTGCACACCATGCAATTGTTGGTGGCAATGGACGGCGCAATCTTGTGTGCGACCATGTTGAGCGGATGGTTGAACGGCGTAATTGCTGAAATCGTATTCACCGGCTCGCGCTTGGTGAAAATCTTGCGCTGTTTGCCATTCGGTGTCAGGTCGCACGAAAAGATCTGCCCGTCATCGAGAATGGCCAGTTGCCCGGCCAGCGTGAACACATCGTACGACCGGGTCGTTTCATAGAGCGCGTGCTGCTTGCAGATGCCCAGTTCCAGCGTCAGAACCTCTGCGATCGCTTCTTTACGCTCGCGCAGCAACTCGGCAGCGCGGAACATGATCTGCTGGCGTTCATATCGTGTCAGCTTGGGTTTGTAATTGGCGGCAATCTCAAACGCCTGTTCAGCGTGTTCTTTCTGTCCGGCCGGAACCGTCCCGATCACTTCGTTGGTGTAGGGATAGCGGACCTCGACCACGTCCTTGGTGGTAACCTTGTTGCCGCCAATCCGCATCGCCTCGGCGATCACGGGGCGCGATGCGCTCATTTTGTTCATGGGACCCGGTCCTTTTATTCGGCCGCTTCGGCCATTTGCGCCAGATGATTGCAGCCCACCAGGAAAGCATCGAAATTGCGCAGATCGCCCGGTAAATTGACGGTCTTGCGGTTCATGATAATCGGCACCACCTGTTCGCTGATGCCGCCATGCGATCGCAACGGTTCGTTCAGGCCGCTCAGATCGTGCTTGTCGGCAGATGTACCGATCACCTTGGTGTGGGTAGCACCGCCCGACACAACGATCATGTCGCCGGTGCGGTCTTCGGGCAATTCAAACACCCGGCACCCTTCAGCGCGGTCATAACAGGCATCGATCCCGTCAAGCGCCTTGACCCGGTCGACCAGGCCGGCAACATCGGCGCCTTCCGGCAGGTAGACCGTCGCAAACGAGCCCAGCGCGCCATGGTGCACGACATAAGGGTCCGTGATCGGCAGGATGACCTTGGCAGCATCCTTGCCGAGCCAGTCATCGAATACATCCTGAAGGTAGATAACATCAGGCTCACCATCCGCCAGGTGCTTGTCCTTCATGCCGTGATCGGCCGTCAGCACGATGGCTGCGCCGCCCGCGTCCAGCTCGCCCAGGTATTTGTCCATCATGGCGTAAAATGCATTGGCGCCATCAGAGCCTGGAGCATACTTGTGCTGCACGTAATCCGTGGTCGACAGATACATCAGGTCCGGCCGCATCGAGCCGAGCAGTTTCACACCGGCAGCAAATACGAACTCCGACAGCTCGGCCGAATAGACTTCCGGCACGCCCATGCCGACCATCTCGCACACGTTCTCGATGCCGTGTGCCTCCATGGTGCACTGATCGGCCTTCTCGGATGAAAAGCTGACCGCCGAGCCGTCGCCGAAGCTCAGACCCTTGCCGAGCAACAACCGTAACTTGTCCTTTGCGGTCAGGACGGCGACCTTGGCGCCGGCATCCTGGAAGCTGGCAAAGATCGTCGGGGCACGAAGGAACTTGGGGTCGTTCATCATCACTTCCTGACCGGTCTCGGGATCGATCAGGTAGTTGCCGCAAATGCCGTGCACCGCAGGCGGGCGGCCGGTAACAATCGACAGATTGTTGGGATTGGTAAAGCTCGGGATGACAGATTTGGCGAGATGCGCTTCACCCTTGCCGAGAATCCGGTCAAGGTTCGGCATGATGCCCTGCTGGCGGGCGACATCCATGTAGGCAGGCTCGCTGCCGTCGCAGCAGATCACCACAAGCGGTTCTTGCGGCCAGGCATACGCCCGGCCATTGACGTCTATCGTTTTTCCAGTCATTTCAACTCGATAACCTCTTGGCTTGAATCTTCACAGCAGTGTCAAACAGGCTCATTTGGCCGGTTTCAGGTTCCTGACACCCATTTCTTTCAACACATCGCGGATCGCTGCAAGGACCGCCCGCATGACGTTTTGGTCCAGCTTGCCGATCGTGCCGATGCGAAAGCTCGGGCGCGTGGTCAGTTTGCCGGGATAGATCGCAAATCCACGCAGTCTCAAAGCCTCGTAGAATTGGTCGAACTTGAAATTGGCATCGTCCGGTGTCAGGAAGGTCTGAATGATCGGCCCGCTCACCTCATCGCTCAGCAATGTCTCAAAGCCCATTTTCCGCATGCCGCCAACCAGCACATCCTTGTTGGTCTGATAGCGCTGCTGACGCGCGCCCAGGCCACCTTCGGCTCTGAACTCCCTGAGCGCTTCGTGGAACGCCACGAGTGCATGGGTCGGCGGTGTAAAACGGAACTGGCCGTTTGCTTCCATCGACTGCCACTGGTCATGAAGATCGAGCACCACCGAATGGGACTTGCCGGCCGATGCTTCCAGCAGGGTGCGTTTGACCAGCACATACGCAAAGCCCGGCACGCCCTCGATGCACTTGTTGGATGATGACACCATGATGTCCATGTCGCTGGCGTCCATGTCGAGCGGCACGGCGCCGAAAGAGCTCATGGCATCGACCATCACCGTCTTGCCCATTTCCTTGCACACGGCAACAATGTCCTCGATCGGGTTGATGATGCCCGATGTGGTTTCACAATGGACCACGAAGACGAACTCGATCTTGGGGTTCTGCGACAGCACCCGTGTTACATCGAGCGCGGTCGGCGCCATGCTGTCGCCCATGTTGATGGTTTCGTAGGCCCGCCCGCCGATGCAATCGAGAATCTTGGCGGCGCGCTGTCCATAAGCGCCGTTCATGACGACCAGTGTCTTGGGGTTGCGGCCACGTGGTGTCAGCGAGGCGAGCGCGGCTTCAATCGCAAAAGTTCCCGAACCCTGCATGAGCACGCATTCATAGGCCTCGCCGGCGTTGGCGATCTGGAGAAGGTCGCGCCGGATATCGGCGATCACATTGCGGAATTCGATGTCCCGTGAGCCCCAGTCGGCCAGCATGGCAAGCTTGACGCCGCGCGACGTCGTAAGCGGTCCGGGTGTCAGCAGATAAGGCATATCTTCCTGGCCGTCCGGGCCGTCAAACGTAGAGCCGTAAACCGGTACAACTGATGACATATGCCGCCTCATTTGGGTTTGCAGGGACTTGATGAGTTCAAGGGCTAGAGATTGCTCTTCCATAAGTCAAATCGTTTGGTATTATCTACGCTATAATTTTAGCAGATAGGCGATTTTTGCCCGCCGGAGGATCACAGCGTGGGATTGAAGACGACTTGCCTCGGAGCTTATCCCAAACCGGATTGGTTGCCGCTACGCGACTGGTTTCAGGTCGAACAGGGCCATACATCGGCGGGAAGCGAGGTGACCAAGCTGTATTCAAAAGCCACCGCCGAGGCAGACGCTGAATTCGACGCGCTGCTCGACAAGGCAACCGGCGCAGCGGTGGCCGATCAGATTGAATGCGGTATCGACATCGTGACCGACGGCGAGCAGCGCCGCGAGAACTATATCCACTATCATTGCCGTCATCTGACAGGTTTCGACTTTGAGAACCTCACGCATAAGGTGCTGCGCTCCGGCGCCTATGAAACCGATCTGCCGACGATCCGCAGCAAGATCGAGCCGGGCGGCGATCACTTTCTCGATCGTGATTGGCGCATTGCCCAGGGCTTTACCGACAGGCCTGTCAAACTGACCGTGCCCGGCCCGATCACCATCATGGATACAACAGCCAACGAATTTTACGATGACGAGCGCCAACTGGCCTTCGATCTCGCCGATGCGCTCAATGATGAAATTCGCGCGCTGGCCGATGCCGGCTGCAAATACATCCAGGTCGATGAACCGCTATTCGCCCGCAAACCGGCCGAAGCGCTGGCCTATGGCGTCGATGCCCTTGAGCGCTGCTTTGACGGTGTGCCGGATGATGTCACGCGGGTCGTTCACATGTGCTGCGGTTATCCCAACCATCTCGATGACACGACATATCTGAAAGCCGACCCGCAGTGCTATTTCCAGATCGCCGAAGCCATGGATGGATCCTCGATCCATCAGTTGTCGCTGGAAGATGCCCACCGCCACAATGACCTTAGCCTTTATGACAAGTTCAGGAACATCACCATCGTGTTCGGCGCCATCGCCATAGCCAAGAGCCGCGTCGAACCGGTTGAAGAGGTCGTTGGACGCATCACCGAGGTTCTGGAGCATATCGATCGCGACCGCCTGGTGATTGCGCCGGACTGCGGTCTCGGCTTTCTGGGGCGGGATCTTGCCATGCAGAAACTAAAGGTGATGTCAGCGGCCGCGGCGCAGGTCTAGGGCCTGTTGAGGTTCAGGTTGTGGCGCTGGTTTGACAGGATTGGTTCAGATTTAGGTGTGTGAGGAGGAAGGACATGCTGGCGTATTCAACGACGAACAGACCTGAAGATGGGCCAATCCTGTCAAATCCTGAAAGGACGCGGCCCTTTTTGTCTGTGGACGTCACTTTGAGCGGCTTCAAGGGGGCCGACCCTACTGCGCCAATCAAAGCTAGCCACAGACAAAGTGGGCCGCGCCAGCACCGCAACCTGAACCGCAACAGGCCCTAGCCGATCATGCGCCATGCACAGCTCAGGGCATTCCACAGCGTCGCCACCTGGGGCGGCTTCTCCAAGGCGGCTGAAAAGATGGCGATTTCCCAGCCGGCGCTGTCCGATCATGTCCGCAAGCTGGAGGAGGCTTACGGCGTTCAATTGTTCGTGCGCGGCACCCGGTCCATCACCCTGACCGACCTTGGCCGCAAGCTGTTTGCCCTTGCCGAACGCCAGATCGAGATCGAAACCGCAGCCCGCGATCTCTTGCAACGTGCCCGCAATGTCGAGGAGGGCCACATCACCATTGGCGCCGACGCCGCCATGCATGCCTTGCCGCTGATCCGCGCCTTCAGAACCAAACATCCCGCCGTGCGCTTTAGGGTGATATCGGGCAACAGCGCCAATCTGATCGAGCGGCTGGAGGCCTTTGAGATCGATTTTGCAGTTGTGGCGGACGTGCCGCCGGCAGCGGCCTTCTCAGCCCGCCTGTTGCGCGAGGACCAGCTTGTCGCATTCGTCGCCAGCGATCACCCCTGGGCAAATCGGGCCAGTCTCAAGCTGACTGAACTGGCCACAACCCCGCTCATCATGCGCGAGCAGGGCTCCGAGACCCGGCGGCTGATTGAGGAAAGGTTCAACGAACTGGGATTGTCCCCCGATGACGTGACCGAGATCGAAGGCAGGGAGGCCGCCCGCGAAGCCGTTGTCCAGGGTCTCGGCGTTGGCGTTGTCTCATCGGGTGAGTTCCTGCAAGACGCCCGGCTGAAACGTATCGCGATCAAGGACTGGCAGGCCACCATGCGAGAATGGTTGGTGTGCCTCAAGTCGCGCGAAACGCTCCATCTGATACAGTCGATGTTGACGGTGGTCGATGAAATGGCGGGTAGTGCGTCACAATCCTGATTTAGAGAGTGTCGCTGCCGCGGTCCGGCTTGGCAATCGGCAACCGCAGTTCAACCCGCAGTCCCTGCGGCTCCGCATTCTCGATGATCAGCGTGCCGTCATAGATCGCCACCACATCCTGAATGATCGCCAGCCCCAGGCCCGATCCCGGCGCGCCCTCATCAAGACGTTTGCCGCGCCGAAGGATCTGCTGCAGTTGAGCATCGGGCACGCCCGGCCCGTTGTCGGTAATCGAGATGAGCACCTGGTCGCCATCGGCCCTGGCTGAGACGTCGACCAGATCAACTGTCCACTTGCGTGCATTATCGAGAATGTTGCCGGCAGTTTCCTCCAGGTCCATCGGATCGATATCCGCTGAAAGCCCGTATTTGATCGACATCTTCCAGTCGATCTCATCGCCGCGCGGCAGCTGCCGGAACGCCCGTATCAGCTTTTCAAAGGACGGCGCCAGTTCACTCCCGGCACTCATCAACCGCGACTGGCCGCGGGCCCGCGCCCTGGCCAACTGACGTTCGATATGGCGGTTCATGACACCGACCTGCAAGTCAATTTCACGCGAAGCTGAGGCATTGCCGCCGTCGGCCAGCGTCCGGCCCTCGGCAGACAGGATCGCCAGCGGTGTCTTGAGCCCATGCGCCAGGTCCGATGCGCTGGCCCGGGCGCGCTCGACCATCTGCGCGCGCTCCTTCAACAGTCCGTTCAGTTCATCGACCAGCGGTTCGACTTCGCTCGGAAAGCGGCCTTCCAGTCCCTCGGTCTCATCAGCCGCAACGCTGTTCAGCCGCTGGCGCAAGGTGTTGAGCGGCCGCAAGCCAATGAAGACCTGCATGGCAGCTGCTGCAAGCAGGAACAGTGCCAACAACGCAACCAGAACCGAGACATCGGCAGCAAATGAGCTTCTCGCGTTGGTCAATTCGTTCTGCTCCATCGCGACGACCAGTTGAACGCGCTGCTCTTTGCCTTCGGCACCCATGAGGACCGAACGCTCGATCGCCATCAGCTCGCCCATGTTTGAATTGATGTCCCGGTGCCTGATGACCTTGCCGGCAGCAGCGTCGCCGGCCGGAAGTTCGATCGTCTGATCCCAGAGCGAGCGCGAGCCAAACACGGTGCCTGACTCGGTCCTGACCTGCCAGTAGAGCCCGCCGAAGGGCCGCGTGAAACGGGGATTGTCGAGGGGATCGCCGACCTTGATGTCGACGTCGCCGGAAACTTCAAGCCGGGTCGCAAGCTGATTGAGATGGGCTTGCAGTTCGCTGTACAGCCGTTCTGAGACGTGGCGCTCGAAAACCTGCGACAGGACCAGCCAATAGGCAGCCAGCGCGCCGATGATGCAGATTGCCGCTGCCGCCAACAACCGGAATTTGAGTGAGCGCCAGATCATGTGCCGTCCGTGCCGACGATGTAACCGTAGCCGCGGCGGGTCTCGATCAGCTTGGCGCCCAGCTTGCGCCGCAGGCGGCCGATCAGCACTTCAAGCGTGTTGTTGCCGCGCTCGGCGCCGATGCCATAGACGTGCTCATTGAGTTCATGTGCCGGGACCACGCGGCCGGCGTTGTAAAGCAGATAGGCAAGAGCCCGGTATTCCAGCGACGACAGGTTTACCCGGGCACCATCAACCGTCACCCGCATCTGCCGGGCATCAAGCGCGACCCGGCCGACTTCGATGACCGATGTCGACTTGCCGGCCGCCCGGCGAACGAGCGCATGCAGCCGCGCCACCAGTTCTTCCATCTGAAACGGCTTTGCCAGATAGTCATCGGCGCCGGCATCGATCCCCGAGACCCGCTCGCGCCAGCTTGCCCGGGCCGTCAGGATCAGTACCGGCACAGAAATGTCGGCCTCGCGCCAGCGCTGCAGCACAGTGATCCCGTCGATCGACGGCAGACCGAGATCGAGTACGATAGCGGCATAATCTTCCGTGCTGCCCAGAAACCATGCGTCTTCCCCGTCATCGGCCACTTCCGGCACAAATC
>JABDJG010000151.1 GCA_013002595.1 Hyphomicrobiales bacterium
TGCCGCTCGAACAGCACATCGATCATGCCGAAATAGCGCTCTTCGGGCGCACATCTGGCCAACATGAATGCGGCCAGCGACAGCTGATCGAAGGGAAACTCCCGCATGGCAAAGCGTACCTTGCCGGTGTCGATGTAGTCGGTCTTGATCGCCGGGAATGTATCGGTATGAAAGTTGGCACAATGCGGACAGGTCGCCGAGGCGTATTCGATCATGGTAACCGGCGCGTCGGCCCGGCCGAGCCATTTCTCGCCAAGCGGTGGCGGTGTCATCAGCGCACTGGGTGCTGCAGCTGGTGTTTGCGGCAGGCCAAAGCCCGCGATGCCGGCCAGGCCGCCCTTGAGAACCAGGCGGCGGTTGAGTGTGGTCATGTCTGCAACTCCTTATCGCTCAGCTGGTCAATGCGCTGGCAATTGACATCAGTTTGTGTACGTCCTGGTTGCCGACCATCACGTACAGAAGCTCTTCCGAAGACCAGATCAGGCTCGCCTTGCCGGCCGAGCGATGCCAGGAAACCGAATGGCCGATCTCGGGTTTGTCGCGGCCGGCCGGCGCATCGATGCCCTTGGCGCTCATGATGTACAAGACGACTGGTCCTTGCGCGGTCTCATAGCTGAGCGATGCCAGGCGCCGGTCGAGCAGCCAGCACAATCGTCCGCCAACCAGCCTAACATCACCTTGTCTGGCGCTGACCGGCGGCAGGGCGAACGGCAACCGGTTGCCAAACCACCCCGCCAACTGAACCATGTCGCTCGCCGTGACATCAAGCGCGCGGTCCTTGAGCAGGAATGTCTCATAATCGTGAAAAAACGTCTCAACCGGGTCGAATTTGCCGAGCTGCGGCACGATCACGAAGGCTGCCAGGCCCGCCGCCAGCGCACCGCCTGTACCGGCAAGCAAAGCGCGCCGGTTCAGGCGGCGGCGCGATCCCTCTGAGGAGGAGAGGGATCGCTGGGGGGGCTCGAAACCTGCGCCGAACCTATTTTCTGTCGCAAGCCTTAATCTTTCCGGCGCATCGACGGCCCTGGCCGATTGCCGGACCATCTGGTTGAGATGCTCAAGCCGTTCCACTTCACGAGCAAGGTCCGGGTCCCGGGCGATGCCGCTTTCAATCTCAGCGGCCTCCTGAGGCGTGCAGTCGCCATCGACGAACCGTTCGAGTTCACTGAGCTTGTGTTGTGTGCTCATCTGTCAACCTCACTTTACCAATTTCAGTCGCGCCTGGCCTTGAGCGGGTCTGTCCGCGTCGCCAAGAACGTCTTTGAGGGCCTCGCTAAGGCTGGCCCGCGCCCGGCTCAAACGTGAGCGCACCGTACCCACCGGCACATCAAGTGCATCTGCGGCATCCTCGTAGGAAAACTGTTCGACAATCACGAGTTGCACTACAGCCTGCTGGTCGGCGGGCAACCGGTCGATCTCCAGGTTGATGGCTTGTCCAACCTGTCGGTTATGCAATTGATCATCCGGTCGGGCGGGCCGTTTGCCCTCATCATCCATGCCATGGTCTTGTTCGTTGAACTCAACCTGCGGACGACGGCCTTTCGACCGCAGATAATCCAGGCAGGTGTTGGTCAAGATCTTGAACAACCAGGGTTTCAATCGCGCCCCGGCCTCGAGTTGGCCAAGATTGCGCCAACCCTTATCGAGGCTTTCCTGAACAGCATCCTCCGCTTCGTCGTGATCGCGCAGCAACCGCAAGGCTGTTCGGTACAGCGCGTTGAGTTCATGCGTCGCAACGGCACAAAATTCCTGTTTGAAACCTGCCTTGCTCATTGAATTCTAGACCACCACAACCTTTGCGCCAATGTTGACCCTTCGGAACAGATCGATGATCTCGTTGTTCAAGAGCCGGATACAGCCGCTCGACTGGGCATATCCGATCGAGCTGGGATCGTTGGTGCCGTGAATTCGGTACAATGTGTCCTTCTGGCCCTGAAACAGATAGAGCGCCCGGGCGCCAAGCGGATTCTTGATGCCGCCAGGCATCATTTCAGGCAATCTGCGCCCGTTTTCTCTCAATTCCCGTTTGCGCATTTCTTCCGGCGGATACCAGGCCGGCCATTTGGCCTTGCGCCGGATGTGGGCAGCACCCTTCCAGGAAAAACCCTGGCGCCCGACACCAACACCGTAGCGGATCGCCCTGCCATTGTTGAGAACGAAGTAAAGCGCCCGTTGCCGCGTGTTGACAACGATGGTGCCTGGTGCCTCTGTCGTTGAGTAGGACACCGTCTTCTTGCCGCGATAGCCCGACTTGGTCTTTTTTTTCAAAGCGCCGCCAACGCCCTGATTGAAGTTGTAGCGCACCTGTCGGGTTTCGGCCAAAGCCGGTACAGCCGGCACCATAAGTGCAGCGGCCCCCAATAATATCTGCCTGCGGTTCATGTTTATCCCGTTTCTGGTTTAGTCAAACACAAGCGCTCTTACGCGAACGCCTGACATTGGGACGCCGCCGGTTAGCAAAAGTTCCAGTGGTCACGGATAGTTGAACGGGTTAATTGCAGCCCGCATACGGGCCCAAAAGTCGTTATCCGGCGATTTCGGCCAGCAGCCAGTCGTTGAAGGCCCGGCTGGCCGGCGTTTCGGCATGTTTGGCAGGGCTGGCCAGATAATAAGCGTCCTGCATGGCAACGATGTGATCGCCGGCGCGGACCAGGCGCGCATCGGCCAGCAACTGGTCGGCAACGGTCTCATGCGCCATCGCCATGCCGGCCCCGGCGAGCGCCGCGCCCAGCGAAATCACAAATGTGGTCGCAATATTGATCGCCTTGCCATCCGGCAGTCGTTCACCTTGTTCAGCCGCCCAGGCGTCCCAACCCGAAATCATGCCGGCACAGTCGAACAACTGCTCGGTGCGCCAGTCAGCGCCACGGGCTGCAATTTCAGGCGAGCAAACGGCAAAACAGGTGTCCTTTGACAATCGCGTCACGCGGGCGCCATCAAGGTCGCGGCCAAAGCGGATCTCGACGTCCGGCGATGTGATGCCCTCAACCATGTCCCATAGTGTCGTTGTGATATTGAGGGTCAGCCACGGGTGTTGCGCATAGAGCCGGGGCAGCCGCGGCGTCAGCCAGAACACTGAGAACGCCAGATTGCTCTGCACCGACAGCCTGCGCCCACGATCGCCGCCGATCAATGCTCTGGTGCCGGCAGCCAGCGTGCTAAAAGCCTCCTGGACTGTCGGCAGGTAGTTCAGACCCGCTTCGGTAAGCTGCAGTGCCCGGGTCCGGCGCACGAACAAAGACCGCCCGAGATGGTTCTCAAGCGCCTTGATCTGCTGCGAGACCGCCGACTGCGTCATGTTGAGATCGCGCGCCGCGCCGGTAAAGGACAGATTGCGGGCCGAGGCTTCAAAAGCCCTCAGCCAATTTAGCGGAGGCAGGTTGTCGCTGTGCATTTTCCTGCTCACAAGTTATCCAGTAGCTGGACTTATAGCAGTCAAGCAGATTTATGGGTTGTGAAAACTGCCAAATGAAGACAGTTTGCGTTCGCCAAAATATCTCGCCTGCTTGAACCGGAACTACCGACATGAACGCGCCTTTGCTGAGCTGCTCGAACCGCCTGCGCCGAACACCATTTTCCCGCCGTGTCGAGGCGGCCGGTGTCAAGGCCTACACGACCTACAATCACATGCTGCTGCCGACCGTCTTTCGGACGCTTGAGGAAGACTATGCGCACCTCAAGACGGCGGTACAGATTTGGGATGTATCGTGTGAACGCCAGGTGGAAATCACCGGCCCGGATGCCCGCCGCCTTATTCAGATGACGACACCGCGCGATTTGAACAATATGGCAGATGACCAGTGTTACTACATCCCCATGGTTGATGAGCATGGCCGCATGCTCAACGATCCGGTTTTGAACAAGCTGGCCGATGACCGTTACTGGATCTCCCTGTCCGACAGCGACATGCTCTACTATTGCAAGGGCCTGGCCAACGGTTTCGGCCTCGATGTGAACGTTTTCGAGCCGGACGTGTCTCCGCTCGCGATCCAGGGCCCAAAGGCCGATGAACTGGTACGACGCGCATTCGGTGAGGATATCGTCAACACACGTTTTTTCCGCCATAAGACGATCAATTTTCAGGGCACCGACATGATGATTGCCCGATCGGGATGGTCATTGCAGGGCGGCTTTGAGCTCTATCTTGATGGCAGTGAACACGGTGAAGCAGTCTGGGACATGCTGTTCGAGGC